>NZ_JBFTLU010000194.1:0-16104 GCF_056396605.1 Pseudomonas sp. 05T35 | reverse complement strand
GTTTCACACCCTTGTTGTACGCCTGGTGATACGGCTTGGCGCCTTTGAAACCGGGCAGCAACGAGTGGTGAATGTTGATCGCCTTACCGTCGAGCTTGCGGCACAGCTCTGGCGACAGCACTTGCATGTAGCGCGCAAGCACCACCAGCTCTGCACCGGACTCTTCGATCACCTGCCAGACCTGCCGCTCTTGCGAGGGCTTGTCGTTGGGGTCGAGCGGGAAGTGGTAATAGGGAATTCCATGCCAGTCGGCCAGCGGCTTGAGGTCCGGGTGGTTGGACACCACCGCGACCACATCCATCGCCAGTTGGCCGATGCGCTGGCGATAGAGCAAATCGTTGAGGCAGTGATCAGCCTTGGAGACCATGATCACCACTTTCGGCCGATGGTGCGGCGGGGTCAGTTCGAACACCATGCTGAAGGCATCGGTCCGTTCGGCCAGGCCTGTGCGGAACGTCTGTTCGTCGAAGGCGTCGGGCTGACGGAACTCCACGCGAATGAAGAAGCGGCCGGAAAGCCGATCATCGAAAGAGTGGTGCTCGGTGACGTAGCAACCCTGTTCGAACAGAAAGCGGGTCACCGCATCCACCGTACCCAGGACGCTTGGGCAATGGGCAGTCAAAATCCATGTGTCTGGGGCGCGGCTCATAGTGCGGTGACTCCTTTGTGGCGAGGGAGCTTGCTCCCGTCGGCTGCGTAGCAGTCGTAAATCTACGGATTCGGTCTCACTGGCGGAATGCTATAGATGGCATTGGGGCTGCTGCGCAGCCCAGCGGGAGCAAGCTCCCTCGCCACAGATCAGGCCTGAACGCTAAGGCCATACTCGGCAGCCGCATCCTGCAACCACAGCCACCAGTAATCCGAGAAACTGCGACGGATCAGCAGTTCCCAGGTGTCTACAGCGGTATGGCGGATCACCAGTTGCGACTTGGCGAACACCGTGCCCACGGCTTTGCCTACCGGGAAGTTGTTCGGGTGCACGTCGTAGCTGGTGGACTTCATCAGCACTTCGCGGACTTTCGGGCCGCTCAGTTCAAGAATCTGTTGGCCACCGCTGACGTTGACGATGGCGATATGCAGATCGCCCAGTGCTTCGCGCAGTTTTTTCTCGGCGGCGAATTCTTCACCGCTCGGCACGATCAGCAGCCACTCGTCCGGGCCCATCCATTGCAGGCTGGTTTCGCCTTTGGCGACCACGGTCAGCGCGACCGGCAGCTCAAGGCCCAGGGCCTTGTGCACGCCAGCGGCGAATGCCGGATTGTGGCCATCGCCACGAATGGTCAGGTGACCCAGGAGTTTTTTCTCACGCACGGTGACACCGGCGTTTTTACGGCCCTTGCCCACCAGGCTTTGCAGGCCCGCGTGGTGCAGCGACGACTCGGCCTTTGCCCCAGTGGTTGGGCGCTGTTGGTAAACGTTGGCTGTGGTCATAAAGCACCTGTCTTGAATTCTGTTGGTTCCGGCCCTGGTGGTGGCAACTCTGCCGCCATCGCGAGCAGGCTCGCTCCCACAAGGGTTACGCGATCTCCTGTGGGAGCGAGCCTGCTCGCGATGCAGTCAACGCGGTGCAGCTGCCACCCCACAGGATTCGAGGCCACTAGATGTTCTGGCGATCGCCTTTCGGATCGAAGAACACCGAAGAAACGATTTCCGCTTCGATCACGCTGCCGTCGGCCAACGGCGCGAACACGCGCTCGCCGATGCGCTTCAAGCCGCCTTTGACCACACCCATGGCAAACGAGTAGCCAAGGGAGTTGTGGGCGTAGCTGGAGGTCACGTGACCGACCATGCTCATCGGGATCGTTTGCTTGGTGTTGAACACCAGTTGCGCACCTTCCGGCAGCCATTTGGTCGGGTCGATCGGCTTGAGGCCGACCAACTGTTTGCGCTGATCACGCACACAGTCTTCACGGTAGGTTGTACTTCTTGCCAGCCTCGACGATTTTTTCCAGGACGCCCATCGCGTAGTCGGCCTGCACGTTGACTTCGTACGACAGCTCACCGGTAAACGAAATCCGGAACACCCGCGCCGGAACGCCACCGACCAAACCTTCTTTCCAGGTCATGAACGGGAAGCCGTCCCGGTCCAGATCGATGTCGGTCACTTCGCTGAGCAGCTTGCGGCTGTTCGGCCCGGACAGGGTCATGGTCGCCCAGTGGTCGGTAACCGAGGTGAAGTACACCTTCAGGTCTGGCCATTCGGTCTGGTGGTAGATTTCCAGCCATTGCAGCACGCGTGCAGCGCCGCCGGTGGTGGTGGTCATCACGAAATGGTTGTCGGCGAGGCATGCAGTAACGCCGTCGTCGAAGACCATCCCGTCTTCTTTACACATCAGGCCGTAGCGAGCCTTGCCCACGTCGAGCTTGGTCCAGGCGTTGGTGTAGACGCGGTTGRGGAACTCACGCGCATCCGGGCCTTGAATGTCGATCTTGCCGAGTGTCGAGGCATCCAGCAGGCCAACGCTTTCACGCACGGCCAAGCATTCGCGCTTGACGGCGGCATGCAGGTCTTCACCGTTTTTCGGGAAGTACCAAGGACGTTTCCACTGACCGACGTCTTCAAACTCGGCACCGTTCTTCACGTGCCAGGCGTGCAGTGCGGTGTAACGCACTGGCTCGAAGATGTGCCCACAGTGACGACCGGCTACCGCACCGAAAGTCACCGGCGTGTAGTTCGGGCGGAACATGGTGGTGCCCATCTGCGGGATGGTCACGTTCAGCGAACGGGCGGCGATGGCCAGACCGTTGACGTTGCCAAGCTTGCCCTGGTCAGTACCGAAGCCCAGTGCGGTGTAACGTTTTACGTGCTCGACCGACTCGAAGCCCTCGCGGGTCGCCAGCTCGATGGCGGCCGCGGTGACGTCGTTCTGCAGGTCGACGAATTGCTTCGGCGCACGTGCGGTAGCCTTTTCATGCGGCACCTGGAACAGCGCCAGAGTCGGTTCTTCCACACGGCTCAGGGCTTTTGGCAGGACGCCTTCGACCGCTTTGAAGCCGGCTTCGCTGGCCGCGCGCACGCCGCCTTCAAAACCGTCGGCCAGGGAATCGCCGAGGCTGTAGACGCCATTGATGCCGCCCACGCAGACGCGTTTTTGCGGTGCTTCACCCGGGATGAAACCGAGGATGTCTTCACGCCAGATCGGTTTGCCACCCAAGTGCGACGCCAGGTGAACCACCGGGCTGTAGCCGCCGGAACTGGCAACCAGATCGCATTCAAGCCACTCGCCAGGGCTGGTGACGGTGTGCGCCTTGACGTCGATCGCGGCAACACGAGCAGCGGTGACGCGCTTGCTGCCGCGTGCTTCGATGACGGCACTGCCGGTCAGGATACGGATGCCTTTGGCGCGCGCTTCTTCTACCAGCGCACCGCGAGGATTGCTCCGTGCATCAGCGATGGCCACCACTTGCAGGCTGGCGTCGAGCCAGTCCAGCGCCACGCGGTAGGCGTGATCGTTGTTGGTCGACAGCACCAGTTTTTTGCCTGGAGCTACGCCGTAACGGCGCACATAAGTCGAGACGGCACCGGCGAGCATGTTGCCCGGCACATCGTTGTTGCCATAGACCAGCGGACGCTCGTGAGCACCGGTCGCCAGCACCACGCGCTTGGCGCGAACCCGGTGGATACGCTGACGAACCTGGCCAATCGGTGCGCGGTCGCCGAGGTGATCGGTGAGGCGCTCGTGGATGGTCAGGAAGTTGTGGTCGTGGTAACCGTTGACAGTCGCACGAGGCAACACCAACACGTCAGGGGTGTTTTTGAGCTCGGCAATGACACTGGCGACCCACTCGGTGGCGGGTTTGCCGTCGAGGCTTTCACGGGAGTCGAGCAGGCTGCCGCCAAACTCTTCCTGCTCATCGGCCAGAATCACTCGGGCGCCGCTGCGCGCAGCCGCCAGGGCAGCCGCCAGGCCGGCCGGGCCACCGCCAACGATCAGCACGTCGCAGTGCTGGTTCATGTAGTCGTAGGTGTCCGGATCGTTTTCGGTCGGCGAACGCCCCAAACCTGCGGCCTTACGAATGTACTTCTCGTAGGTCATCCAGAACGATTGCGGGTACATGAAGGTTTTGTAGTAGAAGCCCGGTGGCATCAGCTTGCCGCCGACCTTGCCGAGAATCCCCATCATGTCGTTGTTCACGCTCGGCCAGCCGTTGGTGCTGGTGGCGACGAGCCCCTGGTACAGCGCCTGTTGAGTGGCGCGCACGTTAGGAATTTGCGTGGCTTCGGTAGCACCGATCTGCAGCACCGCGTTCGGCTCTTCAGCGCCTGCGGCGAAGATCCCGCGAGGACGCGAATACTTGAAGCTGCGACCGATGATGTCGACGCCGTTGGCCAGCAATGCAGCGGCCAGGGAGTCGCCTTCAAAGCCCTTGTAAACCTGACCGTTGAAGGTGAAGCTCAGGACTTTGTTGCGGTCGATCCGTCCACCGTTGGACAGGCGATTGATCTGGCTCATACCTTCGCTCCCAGAGCCTGCGCGGCCGCTTTCGGACTTTCAGTCTTGTCGGTGAACTGCGGCTTGGTGCCGATCTTGTAGGTTTCGAGAATCTCGTAGGTCACGGTGTCACGGGTGACGTTGAAATACTGACGGCAACCGGCAACGTGATCCCACAGCTCGTGGTGCAACCCGCGAGGGTTGTCACGGAAGAACATGTAGTCGCCCCACTCCTCGTCGGTGCAGGCGTTCGGGTCCAGTGGGCGCGGGATGTGCGCCTGGCCGGATGCATGGAATTCCTCTTCGGAGCGCAGTTCGCCGCAGTGAGGACAGAAGATGTGCAACATAGGGATTTCTCCTGTTAGTGGGCGACCGCAGCAGCGCCGTGTTCATCGATCAACGCACCGCTGTGGAAGCGGTCGATGGAGAAAGGTGCAGCCAATGGGTGCATTTCACCCTTGGCAAGGCTGGCGGCAAACACGTTGCCCGAGCCTGGAGTCGCTTTGAAACCACCGGTGCCCCAACCGCAGTTGAAGAACATGTTCGGTACCGGCGTTTTCGAGATGATCGGGCAGGCGTCCGGCGTGGTGTCGACGATGCCGCCCCACTGGCGGTTCATGCGTACGCGGGACAATACCGGGAACATCTCGACGATGGCCTGGATGGTGTGCTCGATCACCGGGTACGAACCGCGCTGGCCGTAGCCGTTGTAGCCGTCGATACCGGCACCGATTACCAGGTCGCCCTTGTCGGACTGGCTGATGTAACCGTGTACGGCGTTGGACATGATCACGCTGTCGATAATCGGCTTGATCGGCTCGGACACCAGCGCTTGCAGCGGGTGGGATTCGATCGGCAGACGGAAACCGGCCAGTTTGGCCATGTGCCCGGAGTTACCCGCGGTGACGACACCGACGCGCTTGGCGCCGATGAAGCCCTTGTTGGTTTCAACACCGATGCACACACCGTTTTCCTTGCGGAAACCGATCACTTCGGTCTGCTGGATCAGGTCCACGCCCAAGGCATCGGCCGCACGGGCAAAGCCCCAGGCCACGGCATCGTGACGGGCCACGCCGCCGCGACGCTGGACGGTAGCGCCCATCACCGGGTAGCGAGTGTTTTTCGAGCAGTCGAGGTACGGAATCTCGTCAGCCACTTGCTGAGCGGTGAGCAGTTCGCCATCGACGCCGTTGAGGCGGTTGGCGCTGACCCGACGCTCGGAATCACGAATGTCCTGCAGGGTGTGGCACAGGTTGTAGACGCCACGCTGGGAGAACATCACGTTGTAGTTCAGGTCCTGGGACAGACCTTCCCAGAGTTTCATCGCGTGTTCGTACAGGTGGGCCGACTCGTCCCACAGGTAGTTGGAACGCACGATGGTGGTGTTGCGCGCGGTGTTACCGCCGCCCAGCCAGCCCTTCTCGACCACGGCCACGTTAGTGATGCCGTGTTCTTTGGCCAGGTAGTAGGCGGTCGCCAGACCATGCCCGCCGCCGCCGACGATAACCACGTCGTAGACTTTTTTCGGAGTCGGCGTGCGCCACATCCGCTGCCAGTTTTCGTGGTGGCTGAGGGAGTGTTTGAAGAGGCCGAAGCCTGAGTAGCGTTGCATAGTCATTTGCTCCAAAACCGCGCTCAGCGATAAACCGGGAAGTCCGCGCACACAGCTGCCACATGCTTGGCAACATTGGCCTCGACATCGGCGTCGCCGAGGTTGTCGAGGATGTCGCAGATCCAGCCGGCCAGTTCAACGCACTGGGTAACTTTAAAGCCGCGAGTGGTGACCGCCGGGGTGCCGATACGCAGGCCCGAGGTGACGAACGGCGATTGTGGATCGTTCGGTACGGCGTTCTTGTTCACGGTGATGTGGGCACGACCCAAAGCGGCGTCGGCTTCCTTACCGGTCAGGCCCTGACGGATCAGGCTCACCAGGAACAGGTGGTTATCAGTACCGCCGGACACTACATCGTAGCCACGTTTGATGAAAACGCTGGCCATTGCCTGTGCGTTGTCGATCACTTGTTGCTGGTAAGCCTTGAAACCAGGCTCCAACGCTTCCTTGAAGCACACCGCCTTACCGGCGATCACGTGCATCAGCGGGCCGCCCTGGGCACCGGGGAAGACAGCCGCGTTGAGCTTTTTCTCGATTTCTTCGTTGGCCTTGGCCAGGATCAGGCCGCCACGCGGACCGCGCAGGGTCTTGTGGGTGGTGGTGGTCACCACGTCGGCATACGGCAGCGGGTTCGGGTACAGGCCGGCAGCGACCAGACCGGCAACGTGCGCCATGTCGACGAACAGCAGCGCACCCACCTTGTCGGCGATCTGACGGAAACGTGGGAAGTCCAGAGTCTTGGAGTAAGCCGAGAAGCCGGCGACGATCATCTTCGGCTTGCATTCGACGGCCAGACGCTCGACTTCGTCGTAGTCGATCAGGCCGGTTTTGGTGTCGATGCCGTACTGCACGGCGTTGTACAGCTTACCCGAGGACGACACCTTGGCGCCGTGGGTCAGGTGACCGCCATGCGCCAGGCTCATGCCGAGAATGGTGTCGCCGGCTTGCAGCAGGGCCAGGTAAACGGCGCTGTTGGCCGACGAGCCGGAGTGCGGCTGGACGTTGGCGTAATCAGCACCGAACAGCAGCTTGGCGCGTTCGATGGCCAGCGCTTCGACCTTGTCGACGTGCTCGCAGCCGCCGTAGTAGCGCTTGCCCGGATAACCTTCGGCGTATTTGTTGGTCAGGCCACTGCCTTGCGCTTCCATGACGCGTTTGCTGGTGTAGTTCTCTGACGCGATCAGCTCGATGTGATCTTCCTGGCGCAGCTCTTCGGCATTCATCGCCGCCAGCAGTGCATCGTCGTAACCCTTGATCTGGTCTTGCTTGCTGAACATCGCGTCTCTCCCAGCGGCGGCTTGTGCGCCTTTCGTCTCGGTGAGGCACGTACCTTGCGGCAGTGCCCTTTGGAAGCGATGGTATGACCGGCGCAGACAGGTCAAATGCCTATGGACGCCACGCAAAGGTGCGTTTACGACATGACCCGGGATCAAGGGGAAAATGCTGAAGGATCATGCGGCGAGCAGGTGTTTCAAGGTTTGCAGTAGACACGCGCATAATCTCCCAAGCTGTTTGCATTTTTCCTACAGAAACAGGGCGTGTGCTCCCCTGCCAATCTTGGGTACAGTGCGCACCATCATCGACCACGGAGCCGGCCATGACCGACAAGAGCCAACAATTCGCCAGCGACAACTATTCCGGTATCTGCCCGGAAGCCTGGGCCGCCATGGAACAGGCCAATCAAGGCCACCAACGCGCTTATGGCGACGATGAGTGGACGGCACGCGCCTCGGACGATTTCCGCAAATTGTTCGAAACCGACTGCGAAGTGTTCTTCGCCTTCAACGGCACCGCTGCCAACTCCCTGGCGCTGTCGTCGCTGTGCCAGAGCTACCATAGCGTGATCTGCTCGGAAACCGCCCACGTCGAAACCGACGAATGCGGCGCGCCGGAATTCTTCTCCAACGGATCCAAGCTGCTGATCGCACGTACTGAAAACGGCAAGCTGACCCCGGAATCGATCCGCGAAATCGCCCTCAAGCGCCAGGACATCCACTACCCGAAACCGCGTGTCGTAACCCTGACCCAGGCCACCGAAGTCGGCAGCATCTACACCCCGGAAGAAATCCGCGCCATCAGCGCCACCTGCAAGGAACTGGGCCTGAACCTGCACATGGACGGTGCGCGCTTCTCCAACGCCTGCGCGTTCCTCGGTTGCACGCCTGCGGACCTGACCTGGAAAGCCGGCGTTGAGTTGAACTGATGTTCCCGGTGCAAGCCAACGGCGTGTTTCTGCAACTCTCGGAATCGGCCGTTGCAGCACTGACCGCCAGGAGCTGGCGTTTCTACACCTTCATCGGCAAGGGYGGCGCACGCTTCATGTGCTCGTGGGATACCGAGGTAGAACGCGTACGGGAATTGGCGGCGGATATTCGGGAAGTGATGAGCGCCTGACTGGACTGAGGCGCTTGATAGGGTTGTGGAGTATCAGCTGAATCCCCCCCTCACCCTAGCCCTCTCCCCAGGGGGTAGAGGGAACTGATCGGGCTGTGCACTTTCGAGATACTGCGACCTGAGATGTCGAGTCGAACTCAGGTTTGAAAAGCGTGAAGATCTGCTCCCTTTCCCCTCTCCCCACTGGGGCGGTCCGACGTTTCGGGAGGGCTGGGGCGAGGGGGGGCTCTTGAAGTTGCCCCCCCCGTCTAACTTCACATCAGAACTCGATCCGCACATCCCCTTTCGGCACGCTGCAGCACGACAGGATGTAACCCTCGGCTTCGTCTTCTTCGGTGATCCCGCCGTTGTGCTCCATCTCGACCTCCCCGCCCAGCTTCATCACCTTGCACGTTCCGCAGATCCCCATCCCGCAGGCTTTCGGAATCAGCAGGCCAAGTTTGGCGGCGGCGGCGTGTACGGTTTCACCTGGCGCCACGCGGATGCTTTTGCCGGACGCGGTAAATTCAACCTGATGCAGGTCAGCGGCGTCGATTGCCGGCGCGTCAGCAGCTTGTTCGGCATGTTCCACGGCATCGGCGCGGGCTTCGGGCGGCGTGGCACCGAAGGACTCCTCGTGATAGCGCTTCATGTCGAAGCCAGCGGCCTCCAGCAGGCGCTTGACCGCGTTCATGTACGGCGTCGGGCCGCAGCAGAACACTTCGCGATCAAGGAAGTCCGGCGCCATCAGCTCGAGCATTTTGTGGTTCAGGTAACCGCGATAACCAGCCCACGGCTCACCCATGCCATGCTTCTCGCAGATCAGGTGCAGGCTGAAGTTGTCGATCCGCGACGCCATGTGCTCCAGCTCGCGGTGATAGATGATGTCTTTTGGTGAGCGGGCACTGTGGATAAACACCATATCGACATTGCCGTTGGTGTCGTAGAACCAGCGAGCCATGGACATTACCGGGGTGATCCCGACGCCGCCGCTGAGATAGAGCACTTTCGGTGCGGTGAAATCCATCGCGTTGAACAGCCCGACCGGCCCGTGCACCGCCAGCTCCTGGCCTTCGTGCAGAGTGTCGTGCAGCCAGTTGGAAACCTTGCCGCCCGGTACGCGCTTGATGGTTACCGAAAAGCTGTAAGGCACCGACGGCGAACTGGAAATGGTGTACGAGCGCATGATCGGTACGCCCTCGATCTCCAGTTCCAGGGTGACGAACTGCCCCGGTTTGAAGAAGAACATGATCGGCTGGTCGGCCATGAAGCAGAAGGTCCGCACGTCCCAGGTTTCCTGGATGACTTTGACGCAACGGACAATGTGCCGGCCATTGGCCCAGGTCTGGGTGGTTACCGGGTTCAGGAAACTATTGGACATGCTGATCTCCACGGTCGACTGTCGACCTCATGTTGCCGATTCTGCTCAAGGTGTGCAGTGGCCACTTACCTATCTACGACATTCACGTACTTATCGCGACCAGCCCACAACCACCGGGGGTTGAGCGTCGGGAACAGATTGGGCCATGTCGCCCATGGATAAGGTTCCAGCCTGCGCCGGCCCCACACTCGCTTCAACAGATAAACGCTGTTTTCTGCCTTGCGTTGCACAAACCGTAGCCACTATTCGCCGGCCACACAGATGGCCATGAGGACTTAAACGATGGACGTCACCACTACCTTGAGCTTGGGCGATCCACTGGAACCCGCACGCAAGGCCACCGCGCAGATGCTGCATGAGCGCGAGCGTACATTTTCGCTGCCACAGCCGTTCTACTCTGATGAGCGGTTGTTCGATATCGACATGCAGGAGATCTTCCAGAAAGAGTGGTTGATCGCCGGCATGACCTGCGAAATCCCGACCAAGGGCAACTTCCTGACCCTGCAGATCGGCAAGAACCCGATCATTGTGATTCGCGGCGCAGAAGGCGTGGTCCATGCCTTCCATAACGTCTGCCGTCACCGTGGCTCGCGTCTGTGCACCAGCGAAAAAGGCAAAGTCGCCAAGCTGGTCTGCCATTACCACCAGTGGACCTACGAACTCGACGGGCGCCTGCTGTTCGCCGGCTCCGAGATGGGCGACGACTTCGACATGAAGCAGTACGGCCTGAAACCGGTCAACGTGAAGACCGCTGGCGGCTACATCTTCGTCAGCCTCGCGGAAAACCCGCCGGCCATCGATGACTTCCTGTCGACACTGAGCCATTACATGGAACCGTACGACATGGAAAACACCAAGGTGGCGGTGCAAACCACCCTGGTAGAACAGGCCAACTGGAAACTGGTGCTGGAAAACAACCGCGAGTGCTACCACTGCAACGCGTCGCACCCGGCACTGCTGAAAACCCTGCTGGAATGGGACGACGTCACCGACCCGCGTGCCGACCAGGCGTTCAAGGACCACGTAGCCGCTTCTGCCGCTGCCTGGGAAGCCGAGAAGATTCCTTACGCACACGCCAGCTTCGGCCTGCGTAACCGCATCGTGCGTATGCCGCTGCTCAAGGGCACCGTGTCGATGACCCTCGACGGTAAGCAAGCCTGCAAGAAACTCATGGGCCGGATCCAGAACCCGGACCTGGGCTCCATGCGCATCCTGCACCTGCCGCACTCGTGGAACCACTGCATGGGCGATCACATCATTGTGTTCACCGTGTGGCCGATCAGCGCGCAGGAAACCATGGTCACCACCAAATGGCTGGTGCACAAGGACGCTGTCGAAGGCGTGGATTACGACGTCGAGCGCATGCGTGAAGTCTGGGATGCGACCAACAACGAAGACCGTCGCCTGGCCGAAGAGAACCAACGCGGGATCAACTCCACGGCGTACCAGCCAGGCCCGTACTCCAAGACTTACGAGTTCGGCGTGGTGAACTTCGTGGATTGGTACAGCGAGCGCCTGTTGAACAACCTGGGTGCAGAACCTGCGCCTTACCTCAAAGGCGTGCCGGTTCACGGTTAAGATCCAAAAGCATCGCGAGCAGGCTCGCTCCCACAGGGGATTGGTGGTGTTCACAAATGCTGCGAACACCATCATTCAATGTGGGAGCGAGCCTGCTCGCGATAGCGTCCTACCTGTCACTACATCCCGCCCCTGAATACACACCCCCTGGTCTTTAGAACTGTACGAAATATGATCTATCGCGTTCCAGCCTATATGGAACGTGGCGTACAGCCTTCCGCGAACAAGTTATCCACACCTCCACCCACAGCTAATGGGGACAACTGTGGAAAGGCCGGAAGTTTTCTCCACAGAAACTGAAGAAAATCCGTGACTTATTCAATTGATCGGTTTTCGACAGCCACTGCCTATTTTTTGATCAAAACCCTGTAAGCCACGTTTTTCATGGCCCACAGAGGATCGCAAACACCTTATCCACAGAAGCGCCAACAGACTTTGGGGGCAACTGTGCAAACTATTCAGTGCGCTGTGGAAAACCACGTCCAGGCTGCATATTTCGTGGGTTTGAACAGTCAGCGGAGGGTAAAACCCAGCATTTGGTCATTTATTAACCAGAAGCTTGAAAGCCACGACCTGTATGGCTTACAGCGGACAGCAAACATCTTATCCACAGAAGCGCCAACAGAGATTGGGGGCAAGTCGTGAGCTACACACGCCCTTATCCACTGAAAAAAGCTCGAAAAAACGCGGGGTTAGGCTGGTTGTTTTTCGTACAAGGGCTTGCAGGGCTTGAGATGCGTGGGGTGCAGCGAGGGGTGAACATGTTATCCACAGAAGCGCTAACAGGGATTGTGGGTAAATACATCACCCCTGTGGGAGCAGGTTTGCTCCCACAGGAACTTGGTTGATGCCTTAAGGCCGATACATCAAATAGGCTTCACCCGTGACCCGAATCATCGGATGGGGTGTGATCTGGCAGGTATCGACGACACGGARGCCATGTCGCTCGTAAAACCGACGGGCACCGGTGTTCGACGCATAATCGATCAGGCTCAAGCCGTTGAGCCCCAACTGGTTGGCACGGTCGTAAGCGTAGGCGAGGAATTGTTGGCCCAAGCCCTGATTGCGCCAGCCCTCGTGAAGCGCCAAGCTCGATATATAGAGGGTGTCGGGGATTTCCAGATTGGCATATGGCGCCAGGACTGGATCAGTGACGGGAGCGGCCAGCGGATCGTGACGCATCACATAGCTGTGCAGCATGCCAATGACCTTGCCCTCTGCCTGCGCGATCAGGCAGTTCTGATAGGAGAAATCCACATCTTCGCGGGCGTAGCGACTGGCACCGACATCCAGCAGGTCCTGGCCGGGCTCCGCCAGCTGGCTCCAGATGTAATCCGCGGCGCCTTCCGATGAAATCTGAAACAGGCGAGCAATCTCCCGCGCATCCGTGCGCAGGGCCGAACGAAATTCAACTGCCATTTACCGGGCTCCACAGGACCGTTAGCGAACCACGCCTTCTTCAATCAGCAACTTGAGAATTGCCTCAGCCCCAGCCTCGGCACTCAAGCCCTTGAGCACTTGCCCACCGCCGCCGCTGGCCTTGGCCGTTGCGGCTTTCATCCGGTCGGCGCCGCTCTTGGCCTTGATCACTTTCAGGCGTTTTGGCCGTGGCTTGGCCGGTTGCAACGTTGCAACCGCGAGCAATTCATCGTTGATAATTTCAACGTCTTCGGCGTGCAACACCCCACGTCGAGCCGGGCCGAAGGCACTTTGCCGGGGCTTGGGCGCGGCGTTATCCACCGTGGCGAGAAACGGCAGGCGCACCTTCAAGCGTCGACGCTGGCCACGGGGCAAGGCTTGCAGCACCAGGGCCGAACTGCCGTCGATGGATTCGACCTGCGCCAGCCCGACCACCAGCGGCCAGCCCAGGCTTTCCGCCAGCAGGAACGGCAACATGCCCGAGCCTTCACCGGTTTCCGCCTGACTGCCGGTCAGCACGACCTGCGCCCCGGCATCGCGCAAATAAGCGCTCAACGCTGGCAGCGCATCGGCGCCTTGGGGCTGCTCGAGCACCAGCAGCTGTTCCAGGCCCATGCCCAGGTAAGCCCGCAGCGCAGGTTCCTCGACATCACCAGCGTGCAGCACTTGCAGGTTATCCCCAGCCAACTGCAGACCGAGTTCAACCGCCCGCGCATCCTGCTCGGCGCGGCGTGGCCGGCCCGAGGTCGGGTGGGCGCCGATCGACACCAGGCTGATTACATGAGTACTCATAACCCTTTCCTTCTCTTAAGCCGCATCGCGCTTGGCGTCGTTGCGGTAAGCCTCTACCGCCGCGATCAAGGCCTGAAGAATTTCTGCGCTTTCACCTATCACCGACAGGTCGGCACGTTTGATCATGTCGCAGCCAGGATCGAGGTTGATCGCCACCACCTTGTCGCAGGCACCGATGCCTTGCAGGTGCTGGATCGCCCCGGAAATCCCCACCGCCACGTAGACCCGCGCCGTGACCCAGGTGCCGCTGGCGCCGACCTGACGGTCGCGGGCCATGAAACCGTCGTCCACGGCCACCCGCGATGCGCCTTCGGTCGCGCCCAACGCCGCCGCCGTCCTGTGGAAAAGATTCCAGTCCTTGACCCCGTTGCCGCCCGAGAAGATGAACTCGGCTTCGGCCATGGGGATGGCGGCCGGGTCGACCGCTACCGCGCCCAGGTCCTCGATCCGCGACAGACTGCGCGCAACCGTTGTGGATAACTCCACCGGCAACGCTTCATGACGGGTTTCGCTGACCGGCTCGGCACATTCCACCGCCGCCAGAATCAACCGTGCGACAGGGCGCGCCAAGTCTTGCAGACCGGCACCGGCGCGGCCGATGCACTCCTGATCCTTGACCTGCCAGACCCGCGTGGCCGGGCGTTCACCGAGTGCCGCGGCAAAGCGCCGCCCCAGCTCACCGCCACCGGTGCGGCTGTCCGGCAGTAACCAGTGACGAGGACTGAACTGGTTATCCACAGCCCGCAGGCCCTGGACCCGCTGTTCCGGTGCATAACCCTCGAATTCTTCGCCATCGAGCACCAACAGGCGGTCGACGCCCGCGGTGGCGAAGGCGCTTTCCTTGTGTTCGCCAAAGACCACCGCCAACACGGCACCGTCCTTGCCGGCCAATTGATGGGCCAGGCCCAGCAGGTCGCGGTCGTGGCTGCTCAAACGGCCGCCGACCATGTCCGGCACCACGCTGATATAGAACGCAGGCGTCGCCACCTGATGCAGCGGCAATTGCACTTCAACGGCGGCCGTACGCTTGGTCGCCCCGCCTTGCTGGGCACCACTGCGGTCGATCCGCTTGATGCCATTGGGGCCGATGAAACCAATGCCGTGAGGATTCTTGCGAATGATCCCGTTGGGGCCCATCCAGCTGTGTTCCACCGGTTGCATGGCGGCATGCAGCGGATGCAGACGGTTGCGGGCGATCCATTCAGCACGCGGATCGCGGCGGATAATGTCGCTCATCAGTGGGCCTCCGCGGGTTGACGTTTAATCGGTGCCGGTGACTTGCTGGGCGCCGCATCTTCAAGCAGCGCGTCGGCCACCAGTTCGGCAATGTCCTTGATCAGCGGTCGTGGTTCGACCACGCCTTCGAGCATCGCCGTGCACTGTGGGCAACCCACGGCCACCAGCTCGGCACCGGTTTCGCGAATGTCGTCCATGCGCATGTCGGGGATCCGTTGCTTGCCCGGGATGTCAGTGATCGGCGCACCGCCGCCACCGCCACAGCAGCGCGAACGGAAACCGGAACGTTGCATTTCCTTGACCTCGATCCCCAGCGCACGCAGTACCTGGCGCGGTGCCTCGTATTCGCCGTTGTAGCGGCCGAGGTAGCACGGGTCGTGGTAGGTCACGCTGTCGCCTTTGTGCTGACCCAGATTGAGCGCGCCAGCGTCGATGATTTCCGCCATGTAGGTGCTGTGGTGCTGCACCAGGTAGTTGCCATCAAAGGCGCCGTATTCATTCTTCAGCACGTGGAAGCTGTGCGGATCGCAGGTAACGATGCGATTGAAGCTGTATTTGGCCAGGGTCTGGATGTTGCGTTTGGCCAACAGCTGGAAGGTCGCTTCGTCGCCCAGACGGCGAGCCACGTCGCCGCTGTCACGCTCTTCAAGACCGAGCACGGCAAAGTCGACTTTCGCGGCTTTCAGCACTTTGACGAAGGCGCGCAAGGTGCGCTGGTTGCGCATATCGAATGCACCGTCGCCAACCCAGAACAGCACGTCGGTGGATTTCTTCTCGCTGAGCAGTGTCAGGTTCAGGTCCGCCGCCCAGTTCATCCGCCCACCCGGCGCGAAACCGCCTGGGTTGTCGGTGGCAATCAGGTTTTCCAGGACTTCGGCACCCTTGTTCGGGGTCGCGCCTTTTTCCAGGGTCAGATGGCGACGCATGTCGACGATGGCGTCAACGTGCTCGATCATCATCGGGCATTCTTCAACGCAGGCACGGCAAGTGGTGCAAGACCACAGGGTTTCAGCGTCCACCAGACCGTTGACGATCGGTTGATGCGGATTACCGGCGTGCTCGCCAATCGGCTTGCCTGGGTACGGACTGCCAGCGAACTTGGCGTCAGTGCCGCCGGCCAGGCCGACGACCATGTCCTGAATCAGTTTTTTCGGGTTCAGCGGCTGGCCAGCGGCAAACGCCGGGCACGCCGCTTCGCATTTACCGCACTGCACGCAGGCGTCGAAGCCGAGCAGTTGGTTCCAGGTAAAATCCTTGGGCTTTTCCACGCCCAAGGGGGC
>NZ_JBFTLU010000193.1:0-16599 GCF_056396605.1 Pseudomonas sp. 05T35 | reverse complement strand
GTATTTGCCTACCGGCAATTTAACGTAGACGATCGGGCCTACTTGGCTCAACGATAGTACTTCATGACCTTTGTCCGTCTGGATCACAACGTTAACATCGGAGGTGTACTCATTAGCTGGCCCTGCGGAAAAAGTCATGTGCAGACTGTAGCTCTTGGCCTGCTGCTGGATGGCTTTCGACTCGTCCTCGCCAATACCGCCCGATAGATACGCTATTCCGTTTTGCTGCTGCGGCTCCAATTTTACAGCTGACATGTCAACCGGCTCTGCAGTAGCGGCATGCAGCACCACAGGAGACAAACCTAACAGAATAGCCAAGACAGCTCTTGAAAGGGTTCGTGTATGGATGGATCTCATGATRACGACTCCCGGGTTCTCGCAGAACCCATGCATGGATGCCACCACWRAGCGCTATGYCATAAAAYGGCGWCAYCCCGAYTTCAGTCATCCCTCTTGTACTGTTGATCCCTCACRTTCTAAAAAGTTTATATTTTTSTCATTGGCGGTTTTGACCGTCAGTATGAGGTCTCCACGGAACAACAAGGCCCAGGACTAAACTGGGCTTTTTCCCACCTGTACGAATCCCCAGTAACGCCCTGCCAACCTCCGTAGTAGCCTCCTGCCCCCACGCAACGGATTCCCCAGTCCTTTGCCTRCAAGCCCAAGGACTGGGATTGCGCCAGTTTCGGCGCTTTTATGACCTGGAGGTCAATGTGAGTGAAAAAGACAGAGCGCCAGGATATGAACTTGGCCCCAGCGATGCGATGAAGAAAGAAATTGGGCAGGTTGTCGTCAATCACGCCATGTGCGACCAAGGCTTGTACAGCCTCTTCGTAGCAATATCAGGACTCAAGGAAGACCAATCCGAGCTACTCACTCGGTCCTTAAAGCTCAAGGCAGGTGCACTGCTCGATCTGGTATTGGCGTTTCGAAAGTCAAATACGGCAGACATTTACCCGGCACTCCTTTCACGCGTAGATGAATGTGTCGCTAACTACCGGAAACTCACCAATGCTCGTAATGTCATTGCTCACTGGCATTGGGGACCATCTATAAAAGGCGAAGATTCAGCAGAAGTCGTCAATTTCTTGAGCATGAACCACGGCAACTCTGCCGGCAGCCAAGTATTCACTCTTCAACAGCTGAAATCCATTTCGCTCGGACTACTCCACATAAACACCTTGATGATGACAGTTGCCACGCTATCCTCCCCAGAATTCCCTAATTTCGTGAAGGATAAGGCGCTTGATGCGTTTGACGAGATTCACGTGCAGCTGAAAAAAGCTCTCCTTGGGGTGCCAGATCTGCCGGTTGAAGAGCAGACATAATCCTGTAGATATCGTCCAGTAGAAACGCAGTGATATGTTGGTCGTGCAAACTGTAAACGTACTCCATTGCTGCGTCCTTCATCGCCTCGGAGACTATTACGCGACGCAACTGCTGTGCAGGCCGTCCGGCGAATCTTGCGAGATTCGCTAGGCTCTCATTTTCTAGCCAGCCCGATAGATCGCTCACGCTCGCCTCCTGCGGCTTTACCGCTTCATGTGGTTGGTTGTGCATCTTTGTGCCTGAGGATCAGGCGTGTGCGATCGAGCCAGGGCCCGCCGAAGACGATCACCTCAGACGGTCGCCCGTATAGGTGGTGCAACAGGAACGGCCCAGGACCAAATGTGTCCGACTCTTCGCCGGGCAACGCCGGATCGGTGCCGAGATAGATCCCTGCATGGTTCGGGTGCACAGTCCGGCCGACCGCCATAACGACCATGTCGCCGCGCTGCGGCTGATCGACCCGCGTGAAGCCTGYTGCCTCGTAGTTCGCCTCATAAAGGCTCGCCGACTCCGCACTCTCCCACCAGCCGTCCTCGCGCTTGAACGCTTCGAACTCAAGCCCCCACTCACGCTGGTACCAATCCGCGCAGACCTGCCAGCAATCCCAGGCACCGTGCACGAACGGACGCTTCAACAGCGGCACTTCACCTGTAGGCATAACAGTGCGCAGGTCACTCTCGGGCCAACTGAGGATGTGCCAGGGCAAAGCCGTGGCCTCACACATGGCCAAATCTCGCGGTGACGGTCGGCTGGTAGCGTCCGGATGCGAATGAACGACCCCGATCACTTCACCCAGGTCTTCCGCCGCGGCGTAGTCCTCCGGATCAAGCCGGAACTCCTCGCTCGGCTCGGTCGCGATGTTCCGGCACGGGAAGTACTGCTGCTTTCGTCCAATCGCCAGCACCAGGCCGCAGCACTCTTTCGGGTACTCGGCTGCCGCATGAGCCTGGATCGCACTCAAGATATGTTTGTGCATGCTCAGCTCCGGGCGATCAGGGACACGGCGGGGAAACCACCGTGCGGGAGTTGGTTGTTCTGTCCAAAGCGCAACTTGCAGGACTTCAGGCCGCCCTTGCACTGATCCTTGCTCGGGTCATCCGTAGGGTTGTCGTCGTCATCAAACATCAGTGCACCGGTGTAGCCGCAATTCGGTCCGCGATAACCGCCAGTCATGGCCCAGTGGCAAAAGGTCGTCATCTGCCGGCCAGGTAGTCCGTGGTTATCGATCTCGCCCGGGGAGGATAGCTCCCATTGCACGACCTCCCCGTCTTCGCCGGTCTTCTGGTCGATGTACCAAATTTCCAGCGCTTCCTGCGTCGGGTCGGCGGACGGGTTGCCCTCGGGAAAATTCGCCGCGTCCAGGTACTGGGCCAGCGTCTCGCGAACCGTCAGCTGAAACTTGAGCAGGTCCTCGAAGGCCAGGCACAGCGCTGTAATGCGTCCGTTGACGTTGCCCGCGCTGAAGGTTGGGCGCGTGGCGGTGCCGTTGCTGTCCGCGCCGATGCCTTCGATCTGCACCGGCCAGGCCGCGTACTCGTTGCCCTGCCACCAGATTGATTTCGCTGGCAACTCATCCGGCGAACCGGCATAGGCCAAGAGCTCTTCCGGCGTATGCGGGATTGCGTGAGCATGGAAGCGCAGAACGTCGGCGCCGTACTCGGTACCGTCAATTTCAAACAGCCGCACTTCCCCGCCGGGCTCCAGTTTCTGGATGTCCGTGATTAATGCCATCAGGGTTTCCCTTATGGGTGAAAGGTTTGTTCGAAGGTGGCGGTCAGCGTGTAGACGTTGCCGCCCTTATGGGTTGGCTTGTAGCCGTTGCATTTGTAGAGACCGAGCTCGCCGAGTGGCGGTGTCCAGAGAAACGCTTTTGCGCCCTGGTGGCGATCGAGGAACGTGATGATTTCCTTGATCCGCGCCGCGCCGCCGGTGTGGCTGTAGGGCCAGGACTGCATTTTGTTATTGATGCCATCCGAAACCGTTTGGCCATAGCCATCGCCGAACTTCTTGGTCCGGGTCCGCTGGCTGATCTCGCCGGCGGCACCCTTTTCGATCTGCCAATTGAATGTCTCGAGTGCCATGTATTGTCCTTTCGTGGTTAGACTCTTCGGAGTAGCCTCGACTGACCACTAGAGGGAGCGCCAAATGCAAATTCGGATTCAATCTGTCAGTCATAACCCAGACTTAGAGCCCGAAATATTCTCGGTTCGCCTACAGCTGGACCCTGATGAAGGCTACGAGGGCATCTTTATGGGAGAGGCCACCGTGACCATCCCGTTTGACTCCGGCCTGACCTTTTCTCAAATTGAGGAAAAAGCCATAGCTGAAGTCAAAAGAGTCCTTTAAGCAGGATTTTTGCGGGCATCAGCCACCCTTTATTGCGGTACGGATTCGCCCGCCCTGCCCCAAGTCCTTGCGCATTTTTTGCTCGTAGACTCGCTCGATCATCGGCGCGATTGTCTTAGCGAAGTCGTCTGCTGCAGCACTTTGCGAGTCACTGGAGGCATCGGTACCGCCATCGCTGGAGATGTTAACCACAACGTTTATCTGCGTTGCTGACGCCCCACCGTCGCCCATTGCCGCGATACCAGGCCCACCGCCAGATGTCAGCGGTGTCACACTACCGCCCTCGGCGCCGGTCATCAGGTAGGACCTGCCGCCCTGGCTGAACAGCTCCGGCCCTTTCTCGTTCACCTCGTACAGGGTGTTGGGATCAACACCGCCACCCGAAGCCCGGCCACCACCGAAGGTTACCGAGGCGGAACTAGCATCGAACTGGCTGCCGAAGCTCTGCGCTCCCGCCTCCGCACCGCCGGCCGTTGCAGCACCTGTTGCGCCGGTGCCACTGCCAGTGAAATAGCTGATGCCAGCGCCGACCAGACTGCTTAGCAATGCAGAGCTGGCCTGCCGTGCAGCAATCCGCGCCATGTCCGCCAAAATCGACTTGGTGAAATCGGCGAACGACAGCTTCCCGGTCATAGCGAAGTTGACGACCGCATCCTCCATTGAGCTGAAGGCATTGCCGAACAGGCTTTTGGTCTGGCCAGCGACGTTCTGCGCCGAATCCAAGTAGTTGGCCCAGGCCGAAGTCGCGCCCCTGGTCCAATCACCCTGCGCCGCTTCGACGTCGGCATAGTTCTGCCGGATCTGATCGGTCGCCGCCTTGTTCGCGTCTGCGAGGGCTTGAGACTTGCGGGTGAACTCTTCGTCCGACATGTCGCGCGATGGGTCTGAGCGCTGGTTTTCCAGCTCCAGCGACTGCTGAGCGAACCGATCTTGCTGGCTGTTCAGCTCGCCGCTGAGTGCGTTCTGCCGGTCGCCCTGGCCAACGCCGATAACTGCACGCCGGCCGGCCAGCTCCAGCGCTTTCTGCTGCTGACTCAGTGCCTGAGCGTACGAAGTGATCGCGCGCTCTTGCTTGGCCAGTCGACCGGTTTCGTTTGTGGCGAGTACTTCAAGCTGGCTGTCGGCATCCTTCTGCGCCTTGACCATCGCTGTGCGTGCGTCGGCGATCTTCTGGTCGAGCTGGATGCGTTGGGCTGCTGAGGTGCCGGCCTTGCCCTTCACGGCTTCGAGCGCCGCGATTTCTGCCTCATAGCCGGCGGTAACTTCATCGCGCTCATTGCCGATCAGCGCTTCGCGCTTCAAGGCATAGTCAGCTTGCGAAATCAGTCCGGCTTTTTGCGCCGCATCCAGTTCCTTCTGAGCGTTTTTGTACTCGGAGAGGATGCCGGTGAGCACGTTTTTCGAGTTATTGAAGCCGGTCAGGTMGACAGATCCGGCTGCCGGCTTGGAATCTTTGTATTTGTCGCGCTCATTCTTATAGAGCTTTTGAACATCCTCTTCGGAAACCGACACGCCAGATGCGCGTGTTTTTGCGACCTTGATGTCGACCTGCTCAAGTGCCTTTTTGAGTTTGTCCGCCTTGGAGGCTGCTCCATCAAGCTCCTTTTTTAGCCAGTCGTAAGCATCAGTGCCGTCCTTCTGAATACGTGCCCGATCACCTTCAGCTTTAGCGTTCGCCTCGACTTCAGTCTTACGCCTTTTCAGAGCGGCAATCTGCTCCTCAATGAACTTAGTGGAGCCGCTCCCACTACCCAGATCATCAGGGAACAGCTTCGCAAGAACCCCCGACTTTCGATCATCGAGAATCTTTTGATAGTTGGCGATCTGAGTATCGAATGACTGAGTTCGGCCCACATCCAGAGTKGCGTCGAGCGCCTCGGCCGCCGCCGACTTGATGGATTTCCAACCTTGCTCGATCAACCCAAGGTTTTGAGTTATCTCGCCAGCCCGTGACTTGACGGTATCGGCATAGGTGTCGGTGAGCAGTTTGACTGCACCAACCTCGTCGCCCTGCTCCTTGAGCGCGATAATCTGTGAATACACCGACGCGGTCAGGAAGTGGTATTGATCATTCAGCGACTTCGCTGCGGCGACCGGGTCATCCGCGATCTTTACGAACTCAGCTACCGTCGCGTCGACAGACTTACCCGTGGCCTTCTCCATCGACAGTGCGGCTTCAGTGATTTCGACAAAGCTGCCGCCAGCCAACTTGCCGTTACCGGCTAAAGTCGCCAGAACATCCGCGGCGGCACCGGTAGTGCCGACGGTTGTGCTGACCTGGCGCGCCATGTCACTCAGCTGGTTAGCGCTGGAGCCAGCAAAGTTGCCCGTCAAAATCAGCGATTTGTTGAAGGCATCCTGTTCTTTGCTGCCTTGGTAATAAGCAACAGCCAACCCGCCAATTGCGGCGGCAACCAGCCCTACCGGCGCAACAAGAGCCAGCATGCTAGCCGCCGACGCGCCAGTATTGGTGCCGAGCTCAAGAATGTTATGGGCTGCAACCTTGAAGTTTCCATCGGCAAGGGCATTCCCGAGCTGCAGCACGTTTTGCCGGGCCGCCTTGGTGCCAAGGTTGAGCTTGTCAAATACGCCAGCGGTCTCTGCCGTGCCTGCGCGGTCCTTGCCGATCTTGGCCAAGGCCGCGTTATAGCTTTCGACATCGATAGCGCCACGGCGAAAAGCCTCATGAGCGGCTTTCTCCTGCGCTTCAAGCTTGGCCAGTTTCGCGGTGACCGGATCGATGCCGTTGACCGTGCGCTTGAGCGCTTCGATCTGGCGATTCTCCGCGTCGATCAGACGTTGTTTCTGCGCGACTTCCTTGGCTTCAGCCTTATCAATCTTGTCGTAAGCCTTGCCCAGTCGATCCTGATAAGCCTCCTGCTGCTCAGCCGTGACCAGGCCGCCCTTACGAGCGCGCTCAAGAAGGACTTCAGCCTGAGTCAGTTGCTCGATGCTGCCGATGTTGCCGGACATCGCCTTGTCGAGCTGGCTGATTATCGCGATTTCACTGGTCGCACTTGCGCCTGATCTTCGGCTTGCATCAGCCTGGCGCTGTTTGGCGCCCGTGGACTTTTCAATCCCTTGCACCGCTTCAGCTTCAGCCTGCGCAACTTTCTTGCCGGTGTTGGCCAAACCATCACTAGCCTTGCCAAGACCATCGACGGCCTTTTCGGCGCCCTCGGCCGCGTCGACCAGCTTGTCCAGGTCATCGGCTGCTTTGACGGCTTGCGACGACTCGACCGCAATACCCAGCGATGCAAAGGTGGTGCTCATTTGTGTTCTCTCTGTTCCGCCATCACCTGCAGGGCTTCAGCTTCCATATGCCGGATATCGCTGAAGATGCTTTGCCGCTCACCGAGAGGCACGCCACACATTCGAATCACGTGGGGCAGAACGCCGTAGTCCAATCCCGTTGCGCCGCACGCGCCTGTACGCCACTGAGTGCTCATGGCCTCGAAGACCTGGAATGACGACCAGACATCCGGCCAGACTTCACAGTCCTGCCCAGTCAGGTCGCCGACCATGAAGCCGAAGGTCTTGAGCTCTTCAGCCGAAGGCCCTTGCTCGTAAAGGGCGCGCGCGACGCTTAGGAGTTTCCCAGTCGGGCCTTTGCAAACGCATCGGAGTAAGCCCCCAGCACTGCGCTGGGTGTGGCACTGATAGAGCTGACCAAGACGCGAAGGTTTTCGTCCGTGAACTCTTCATCAATATCCCAGCCAGCGACGATGGCCTTGAGCTGCTCCACCTGGAGGTCGATCAGCAAAGTGGTGAACTGCTTCAGCCCCACCTCTTCCGATTTCACCCCCAGCGCTTTATGTCGCTCACCCCAGTCGGCATAGAGATCCGCCAACTCGCTTCGGTCGCGATACTTGAACTCGAACCCAACCTTCACCGGATCGCCGCCCACCGTGGGAAGCATGACGTCAGCCTTGAAGGTAGGGTTTTGGATGAGCGTAAACTTGGCCATGAGCTACACCACCGACAGGTAGCGGGTTGGTTCGGCCTGCAACGCCAGGTCCATGCTGGCCGCGGACTTGTCGGTCGGGATCTGTTTGCCCTGGTCGTTCTCCAGAAACACCACGTCCAGATAGTTCTGCTCGCCGCCGGAAAACGCCAGGTCGGTGACCTGCGGAATCTGCACCCAGGTCAGCACCTTTCGCATGGTGCCGGCGCCGTTACCAGCTGGGAAGATCTGCGTGTCGGTGGTATCGATCGCTTCCAGGGTGATTGCAATGGCGGTTGCGGACTTCACGCGAACAACCTTGTTATCCAGTTTGCTCCAGCCGGAATTGAGCAGGACGATATCGCCGGCGTCCAAATCAGCACCAACGACTGTGGCGACCGCCTCGGATGCGTTGGAGATGGCAGTAAACGCGAGCGCAGCCTCATAGGTTGCGGCGTGCTGGAAGGTACCGCCGTTGGGGATCTTGAAGCCCATGGGTTTTTCCTCTTTTCAGAAATGACAAAACCCGCACAAGGCGGGTTCTGGGTTTGCCCAATGGGCGTAATTAGTTGGTGTCAGCGCGGTACTGGAACGACGCAGCAACGGTGTAGGTGGTGTCGTCGGGAATGCCGGGACTTGGCTCTACCGGCGTCAGCACGATGACTTCGAAGTCTGCGCGGTTGAGTCGGAGATAGAGTGGGTACAGATCGGCGAGCTCATCCGCCAAGCCTTCCGCCTCGCCCGGGCCAGAACCCGATGGCGTCACGATGCTCACCTGAAATACGCCGGTGTATACGCGGTGGTCACCACCAAGCGTGTTGCTGCCCGTACCGGCCGGAATGACGAAAGCTTTCAGATAGGTCTCACCATCTGCCGGCGTAAAGGCCGCACCTTCATAGGCAATGCGCAGCGCGGGTGTGCGAGCCGCTGCCCAGTCTGTCAGGCGCCCCTCAAAAAGCTGTCGAATGATTGCATGGCTCATGCCTGGTTGCTCCTGATGGCTTCGTCGACGATCTGCTGGAAGCGGGTCAAGGTCACGCGGACCATGCCGCCCGGGGCTTGCTTGCTGTGTCCATACTCGATCGGAATGCCGTAAGGCAGGTTGTTCACGATGTACGCCGTCTGGCCGATGGTCAGTGCCTGTACCTGGGCCCGCAGTACCGCAATCGTCACATTGCCCGACGGATCGACCTGATCCAGCACGCCCTCGGTCGGCGCATCGATCGAGAACTGCCAGTTGCCACGAAAGCGGCCACCGACATAGCCCTTCCCTGCGACCAGACCGTTCACGTTGAAGTTCTGCTCGCGCTCGGTCTTGGTCAACGGCTTGGCGTACTTCACGCCGCGCTTCAGCTTGCCGGCCTTGGTGAAGTTGCTGTCGGTCAGGTTGATGACCGTGTTGCGCACAGCGACCTTGAAGTCGTAATCGTCGGCGGCCTTGGTGTTGGCCTGGCGATGTACGACGTTGGCTGCCCAGATCTCAGGATTGCCCACCGGCGACATGCGAATGACGCTGCTGCCGATCTCGATCACGATCTCGCGGAAGGTCGCGTCGATGCCCGCCTTCGCATGCTCGGCGAACTGCCGGATGTTCTCGGCGAAGCTGCCATTCATGCCAGCGTATTTGCTCATGACCGCACCTGCAGCTCGTACAGGATCGGCGTGCCGGCCGGGTTGATCTCTTTCAGTGGCGGGACAATGGTCCAGATGCGCCCCTGGACGACGACCTTACTGAGTAGCGTCGGTGGTGACGTCAGCCCGCTTGCTGCGATCTTCAGCTTCTTGTCGCCAACCTTGATTAACGAATTGGTCTGAAACTCTTGCCCGGTGAAGTCGAGCAGGATGCCTTGGGCGGTACGCTCGACGACGGTGTCAGGCCGCGTCTTGCTGGTACTCGGGTCGTACGTACCCTTGATAATGTTCCGAATAGTCACGGGCTGGCCGAACTCTGAAATCATCTCCAGAGCCATCACGGCCATTTCGTCGTAGAAGGCCATGGTGGCTCCAGATGTGAAAAGCCCAGCTCAGTGGCTGGACTTAATGAATCTTCGTTGGAGGAGGAGTCTCCTCTTCACCGAGTTGTGCGCAGTACTCGTTTAACATCTCAACCATGTAAGCTTCTTTGGACATGCCAGCCGCTTCAGCTTGCAGCTCCAGTTCAATCTCCCACTCGGGAGCAAGATTGATATCGATCTTTCCCTTAAAGTCGCTCACTTCCCACCCCGATCTGGATGAAATATTTGTGAGCCAAAGTATATCCCAGCTTTACGCCCGCACAGCGAACAAGCCCCGCTTCTGAAGGTAGTCGGCAAACTGGGTGGCGCTCGGCCGATCCGGTGCCGCCGGTAACAGTCGGCTGCTGGTATTGGGGATCGCCGCGTACTGGCGCGTCACCGCCCCTTCCACACGATCCAGTAGCACAGCGCCTTTGCGCTTCTCCACCGGATCTATATCGTCTTGGTGAATCTCGGCAGCCAAGGCCATCTGACCGTACTGGATGCGCGCCGGCAGGTAGTTATCGGGCTTGATTTGACTATCCAGCTCAACGCCGCGACGTGGCCAGGCCAGTGCCTGGTCACCATCCATCTTGCGACCCTTCCAGGTCATGCCATCCATCGCCAAGGCGGACCGGCGCAGCAGTGCTTCTTGCGCTGGCTCGTCCGCAGGGATGGTCACGCCGAACTTCCTCGCGTACATGACCAGGTCCGCGGCGCTCGCGTAGCTTTCGGCGTCCGGCTTGCCGGTACCGTCCTCGGTGATGAGAGTCATGAATCAGCTCGCTGGAATGAGTTTCAGGATTTCGACCTTGGGGGCCTTAGGATCATAGTCGATGCCTTGAGCGGTCAACCATTCACGCAGAGCACCGACGCCCATTTTCGCGGGATCGGTTTCCGCTTCGCCCTGCACAGCCGGCAGCTCGGAGACGATCACTTCGACTCCCTGGGCCTCGTATGCATCAACGATCATTGGGTGATCGCCAACGACGATAACCTTTGTCACCCCGCTCTCAACGGAGCGAAACAGATCGGCATTCCGATAGCGCTTGTTCGGGTCAAAGCCATCCAGCTGATTGGTGTAAATGAGTTCCATGAACTACTCCGTGGCAGCCATTGTTGGCCGCCCTCTGATGCGTGGATTAACCGCCAGTTACTGGCGGAGTGGCAGTCAGTTTGATCATCACACCGGCGGTGACTTTGTCGCTGCCAGCATGCTTGGTCCAGTTGGCCGCAGAGCCGACCGCTGCCAGAGTTGGGTTTGCGCCGCCGGCGGCCTCCTTCCAGCTGTAGCCCAGCACATCGATATTGACGGTACCCTCGGCGCGGTAGCCGATACCCAGGTTCACTTCGTCGTTCACTTCGTACGAGCGGAAGCCTGGAGCCTGAGACTCGGTGATCACCACGGCATTCGGCAGCAGACCGAAGATCACATCTGCCGGCGCAGTGTCGGTGACCAGAACAGGCTTGCCCAGAGTGCCTGGCAGGCCGCCGTAGATCACCACGCCCGCCTCTTCGTAGATCTTGTTGGTGATCGCTTCATCGACGATGTCGAAGTATGCCGACGAGTGCATAACCCACAGAGCGATACGCCCGAACTTGTCGCCGAATTTACGCATGCCGCGAGTCAGGGTCTTTTTGCCGTCGGTTTCGATGTTGGCCGAAACCACCATGCCAGCATTGGAGCCGATAGAAGCACGCAGCGCGGCGGTGGAGTATTGAATGAAGCCTTCCAGAGTCGCATCAGCCACATCGGCACCGATGATCTGGGAGAACTCTTCTACCGGACGACCTCGGCGCTTGAAGGCCTCTTCGGTGGTTTGGTACGGGCCATACATCCATGGCGCTTTAACGCCTACAGCCTCACCGGAGCCAATCTTTTTGGCGGTAACCTTACCGGTGGAGTTGACGTCGCGGTGCTCCAGCGAGCCGCCGATTTTGTAGAAGGCGCGCTTGCGGTAGTCGCCTTCGATCAGCTCGTTGTCGAGGACGATAGCGCCGTTGGACGATGCGTTGAACACATCCAGGTTATCCTGGACGCGCTCCAGGTATGCAGTTTGCGCCTCATCGTTGTAGATGATCAGGTCGCTGTTTACGGTTGTAGCCATGGGTGAGTCCCCTTACTTGGGCAATTGCAGGAATGCGGTTTGGCCGTGCTTGCGCTGATAATCGCGCTTTTGCTCGGAGGTCATTTCGGAGCGCTTGGGTATGGCCTGACCATTAACCCGCTCCAGGGCATTTGTTCCTGTAGCCCTGGGCCACAAGTGAGGCGCGCTTTCGCGCAGAGATTCCGCCCATTCGAGCGGTGTAAGAGGTGTTTTGCCGTCTTTGCCCATGATGGTCTGGCCAGACTCATCAACGGCGACCGCTTCACCCTCTTCATTCAGAGAGAACACGCCCTTGGCGCGCAGGATGATGTCGTCGGTTGCTTCCGGTAGTGCGCCGGCTTTCAGTGCTGCGCCGCGCACCGAGTCACCTAGGACCTTGCCCTGAAACTTGGCAGCGAAGGCCTCAGCCTTCTCGGCGCGCGCGCTAACCGACTTCAGTTGCTTGTCGTAGTCACCGCGTAGGCGCTCCGTCCGGCGATTAAAGACTTCGTCCACCTTGCCCTCGGTCAGCAGCTTGGTTTCTTCGTCCTGTCCTGCACGACTCAGCAGCCCTTTGACGGCGTCGATGTCGATACCCTCAAATTGGGTTTCGAACTGGGTCAGCTTGCCGGAGGTCTCCTTCAGCTTGCCCAGCAATTCGGTATTCTTGGATTTCAGGCCGGTAACAGAGGCCTCAACGGCAGTCGCGATAGCGGCCTTGATTGCCGGGTTTTCCAGGTCGATTTCGTTTTCTTCTGCCACTTGATTCACCCCTTGGGTTTGATCGGCCCGCTTTGCAGGCATGAAAAAGCCGCCCGTAGGCGGCTGATTGAATGTGTTCGTTTAAATCCCGGCCTTAGCGAATGCGAGTGGTTCTAAAGCCATCATTTGCAACAGTGTCAGCGGTGAGAAATTGSGATCAAGCTGCAGCTCGGCGAATCGTTCGATGCTCAATCCACCTTCGCGAAACAACTTCGCCCGCTTCGGGCCAATGGCTGCATCCTGAAAGGAGGCCGGCTGCCGCTGTAACCAGTGGTAATAGTCGAGGCTGGCCGCGACTTGCTGCGGCCCGTCGTCGCCGACCGAAGCTCGCGTAGCGCCCTTGGCGAATACTTCGCTCAGCTTGGTCAGGAAGATGAAGGTGGTGCGGCAGTTCGGGTGAAACGGCGGCCTCGGCCCGGAGTGGACCGGAAACCGCTGCTTATCCATCGTTCGACAGAGCTGACTGGTCTTGCTGTCCAGCGTGGCGACCATTTCAATCTCGGTCACCACGTCAGTATTGGCCTTGGCCACCTCCATCCGCGCTTGTGACGACACATGCTGAATCGCGGTGTGCACCACCGTGCTGGCATTGCGGTTGGTCGTGGCCAGGATGCCGTCTTTGTACCCTGCCGCTTTGGTACCGCGAATGTTGCGGATGATCTGGAAGTTCGTCTGCCCCTCAAAGAAGCCTTGCCGAATCGTGCCGGTGACGCGCTCGCGCTCCGCCGTGGTCCAGCCCTTAATGAAGGCCTTCAGCAGCTTGCCGCCACCGGTACCACGAACACTGAGTGGATTCGTCAGTACCGCCGTCCGGATTGCAGCCACCGTTGGCATTGCCACATCGAGCGACACACCGACCGGTGCCGTTCTGGCCAGACTCGTAGCTTCGAATTCGGCCTCGTAGTTGGCGATGTCGATCAGGTCGAGGTTCAGCTGCGCACTGTAGCGGTCGAAGATGCCCAGTAGCAGACTGTCGACCTCCTTTAACAGCGCCTCCAGCCGCTTGACGTTGTACTTGGTCAAGTCCGACTGAGTGAGCCGGTCGCGGATCGAGCGGTCGATCTCCTTGAGGAATGGAGCGAACTTGCCGACCTCGCCGGACTTCAGTTGCTCGAGAAAGACAGCATGCCGGATCGTAGCATCAAGGATTGCCTGGTTGACCGCCACTGTTCACCCCCACGTCGTCCAGGCCGAGGCCGTCAGTCTGCTCCTGCAGTTCGTTGTCAATCTGTAGGTCTGTGCGCTCTGGAGCAATCAAGCCCAGTTTGCGCAGATAGGCACGAAGGTCCGCTTTCGCAAAGCCGCCGTTCTGCCAGAGCCCGACCAAGGCGGTGATCATCTGCGGATCAGCCGTMAGCTCGACGAATTCCTGATTGACCTGATAGGCGACTTTGTCAGTGACGCCCATGTAATCGCAGCACCACATGATTGCGCGGGTGTAGGCCTCGCTCAGGTTGGCCACACAGCCGGCGAGTACCGAAGTCGACGCTGACTGATCGCCGCGCGACTCGGTAGCCGTCTTGGTCGCCAGTGACGCGACGACCATCCGGGCGCCGAGCTCGATCATCATCTGGTTCTTGTCGGCCATCGCCTCTTTGACCAGCGTGTTCGGCAGCGGTTGTGCGTAGCCGAAGGCGCCACCAGAAGGCAGCATCATCGGCGCCCGGGAGCCGACGTAAACGCCGTTCTTCTCCATCCAGTCACGCCACTGCTCGTCCAAGCCAGAGATCCACGGCTGGGCCTGACCACACCAGAAGACACTGTCCTCATAATCAGCACTGTTGCGGTAGGTCGGGAAATGCTCCTCCACAACGGCAAGCGGGCCGCCATTCTCCGGTCCGGACCGGCGCCAAACTCGGCAGACGAAACCTTCAGCTTCCAATGCCAGCTCTCGGTACTGCTCGATCGTCTTGAATCCGAATCCGTCTTCGACTTCCGGAGTCTCGCGGAGCACGACCAGAGTCAGAACGTTGTGACCATTCACCATGCCGGTACGCCAGTTGATGATGTCCTCGGCACAGTACGACAAGATCACCGAATGACCGCCGGCGCCTTCGTCCTGGTGGTAGTCGACGTACAGGCCGTGACGCCCAGCCTCAAGCACCTTTTCAAGCGTGCCCTGGGAGTGTTGGTAGATGCTCACGCCGGAGCCGTTGGCGTTGTCCTGCAAGTACTCCAGCTTCTTCGGCACAGTAAGTGTCGGGTCTTTGTGGAAGGCCAAGCCCAGCAAGCCGTTACGTGTGTGGCCGGTTGCGTTCTTGAACACCGCACGCTCGCGGTATGCCTTGTTACGGTCGGCGTTCTCCGGCGACTTGTCATGTGCGTTGATGTACGGCAGCCGCGACACAACACGGTGCTGACCGGCGCAGACATCACGCACAGTCGCCCAGCGGTCCAATACTTCGATGTAATCCGCCCGCTTGAAGGAGACGTCGTTGCTCATCGGGCGTATCCCATTTTGATAGAGGTGACGATCGCTTTGATCGGATAACGTTTGGCGATGAAGTAGCCGGCAGCGTCGTTCATGTGGTCGTGCCCCTTCTTCGGATCTTTGTCCGGCTCACCCTTGTCGGTGTATGTCTGTCGCTCCAGACACAAGGTGAGCTGAGGGCACTGATCGATGTTCACCTTCAGGCGGCGCTCGCCGTAGGCGTTCAGGAACATGGAATTGACTGAGTTGACCCGGTCTTTGACGCCTGGGTTTGTCGAATCAACGATCACCGTAAAGCCGGCCTTCTTCAGCAGTGACAGGTCCGACTCACTGGCGTTTTTGCTGCTGGTGTTCTGACCGCTGGCGTCGGGGTAGACCGCAACTGCGTGGCCTGGGAACCTAGCCTTGATCTTCTCGATCATCTCCGGCGTATCGCGCACCCCGTGGAACTCATCCAGAGCCAGCGGCAGGTCGTCGCGCACGACATAGACGACGGACGCCATCTTCATGACGTTGAAGTCCATGCCGATGTGCAGGGCTTCGTCGGGCTTGATTCGCTCGGAGGTGCGGCACTCATCACGGCTGAATGCGTAGTAGACGACGCCCGCATAGTTTTCGAAGCCGGCCTCGTACTCTTGCCGGAACGTTCGGGGGTCCATCTTGCGACGGGCCGCATCCAACTCTTCAGCTGGTAYGTTGCCGCCCTGCAGAGATGTGTACTGCCAACTCTTGTGGTCTGGCTCTCCGCCAGGCTTACCATCTAGGTACGTGTCGTAGCAGTGGTTGAATCCCTTCGGGGTTCCAATGCGCAGTGCATGACCACCCTTGCGCACCCCGACTCCTGGAATCGTGTACTGACAGGTCGAAACTCCAGAACACGCGCTTAGCCTGCTTGAAGGTCGGCGCGCCATACCAGATTTCATCTTCAACGCTTACGCCCCACTCAGCGACCAGTCGGGCCGCGCGGCGCATCTCTGCCTTGCCCAAGAATGTCTTGCCAAACCGGCGGCCACATACCGCATCACGAAAGCGCGCTTCAGGCTGGAATCCCCAGCAGTAAATGTTCGCCTGCTTCGGCGTCAGCTTTACCGGCGGATCATAGGTGCGGGGTAGTCGGGACATTCTCATCAGGCTCCAGGGTGTACTCAGCAACTGCGTGCTGCTGGTCCGCCTGGGAGCCCAGGGGTTTTTCAGGTTCGAGGCGGCGATTCACGTAGACGTCGCCAACCTCTTTCGCTGCCTGCTCAATGATCTGAACAGCCAACGGGATATTTCGCATGTTCTCGGCCTTGTCAGCCAACCGATTCAGCGCACGAAGTCGGAACGCTCTATTCGCAATCGGCACCTCTGCGGTTTCTTCACGAAAGCGCTTTCTGGTGTCTTCGAAAAGGGTATTCCACTTCAGATGCAGGTTGCGCCCCACGTACTTCGTAGGGTCGTAGGCCTCGCACTGCTGTCTCGATACCTCTAAGTCGAATTCTGCTTTGACCGACGCGACCACCTGGGATGGCGTGTCAAAGCAGGCGAGCGCCTGTACTACAAAGGCTTTCACCTCGTCTCTGAGTGCGGCCATAAGGGGATATCCGTCAAAGTACTGTCAAAGTCAGGCCGACTTGAGCAGACAGGTTCCGCAGGCCCTCGATATGTTCAATTTCCCCACCTCAGCAGGACTGTTTGCAGCATCCACCAAGGCCTGGACCTCGGGGC
>NZ_JBFTLU010000192.1:0-7914 GCF_056396605.1 Pseudomonas sp. 05T35 | reverse complement strand
AGCTGGTTTCGAGGCTTTGCACGACCTTACGGTGCAAGCGGCTGACATGGGCATGAGCCAAGCGTCTCTCCTGCGCGCGGAAGCGACGTTTCTCACGCAGCAGTTGCCGGGCGCTTTCCTTGTCGGCACTCAGAAACACCGACAGCCCCAGACGCAGATTGGCGATCAACTGATGGTGCAACCCCGCCAGCTCTTCCAGGCCGACGTCGGAAAAGGAGCGGCGTTGCGAGGTCTTCTGCTGCTGGACCTTGCGCAACATGCGTTCGATCAGGTCAGAGGCGAGTTTCAGATTGATCGCCAGTTCGATGATTTCTGCCCAGCGCCGACTGTCCTGGTCGCTGAGGTCTTCGCGGGGCATCTGCGCCAGATAGAGTTTGATCGCGCTGCAGAGGACTTCGACGTCATCGCTCAGGCGGCGCATTTCCTGAGTGACAGCGGTTTGTTTGCCACGCAGTACATCGAGCATGGCTTCGAGCATATTGTCGATCAGGTCACCGATGCGCAGGGTTTCCCGGGCTGCGTTGGCCAAGGCCAGGCTTGGTGTGGTGAGGGCTGTCGGGTCCAGGTGGCGAGGCTTGGCCTGTCCGTTGATTTCCGGGCGCTCTGGCAACAGCCAGGCACAGAGCCTGGCCATCGGACCGACGCTGGGCAACAGCACCAGGCAACGCGCGGTGTTGTAGAGCAGATGAAAGCCGATCACCAGGCCTTGCGGGCGGAAATTGAGGCTGTCCATCCAGTGCACCAGCGGGCCGAGCATCGGAATGATCAGTAGAAGGCCGATCATCTTGTAGAGCAGGCTGCCCAACGCCACCTGACGTCCGGCAGCGTTCTGCATGCTGGTGCTGAGAAATGCCAGGACACCGCTGCCGATGTTGGCGCCGATCACCAGGCCGATGGCCACCGGCAGGCTGATCACTCCGGCACCGGCGAGGGTTGCTGTGAGCAGGACGGCGGCCAGGCTGGAGTAGGAAATCATCGCGAACAGCGCACCGACGAGGGCATCGAGCAGGATGTCGCCCGTCAGTGAGGCAAACAGCACTTTGACGCCGTGAGCGTGGGTGATCGGATTGGCGGCTTCGACGATCAATTGCAGTGCGAGAATAATCAGCCCCAGGCCGATGCCGACCCGRCCAAGCTGGCCTGCCCTCGTCTGCTTGCGTGAGAGAAAGAAAATCACCCCGAGGAAAATCAGCAGCGGCGACAGCCATGACAAATCCAGCGTCAGGACCCGCGCCATCAGTGCGGTACCGACGTCGGCTCCGAGCATGGTCGCCAGGGCGGGCGTCAGTGCCATCAAGCCCTGGCCGACAAACGAGGTCACCAGCATCGCCGTGGCATTGCTGCTCTGGACCATGGCGGTGACGAGAATCCCGGCGATAAAGGCCAGCCAGCGCTTGGACATGTTCTGGCCAATGACATGGCGCAGGTTCGAGCCGTAGACCCGCAGGATGCCGGTTCGGACGATGTGCGTGCCCCAAATGAGCAAGGCAACGGCGGACAGTAGATTGAGCAGGGTCAGCATACTGGGCCCCCTGAATGAACAGCGCCCCAATGGAGCAAGTTGACGATGCCGTGCGACGTTCTACGTTCTGTATTTAAGCTGTAGTTGGCTAACGGTCCGGGCGCCAGCATCGCATAGCTAAAGAGTCGATTGAAACAAAACTGTCATGAAAACAGCTTCGTGCGGGTATGAAAAAGGGGCTCGAAAGCCCCTTGATTCATTATGGCTAGTTATTGACCCGGAATGTCCTTGCGCAGTTTCACCGGCTCCTGCTGTTTCTTCTTTTTCGCGATCGCGGTGCGCATCTTGATGTTGATCGATTCCACGGCCAGCGAGAACGCCATGGCGAAGTAGACGTAGCCTTTGGGGACATGCACACCGAAGGCTTCGGCGATCAGCACGGTACCCACCACCAGCAGGAACGACAGCGCGAGCATTTTCAGCGACGGATGCTTATCGATGAACGCGCTGATAATGCCCGAAGCCATCATCATCACCAGTACCGCAACGATGATCGCAGCAACCATGACCGGAACATGGGACACCATGCCGACCGCGGTGATCACCGAGTCCAGAGAGAACACGATGTCGATGATCGCGATCTGGATGATGGTGTAGAGGAAGTTGCCGCCCTTGCCACCTGGCTCGTCGGCGGTTTCGTCTTCACCTTCCAGTGCATGAAACATCTCCTGGGAGCTTTTCCACAGCAGGAACAGGCCACCGAAGAACAGGATCAGGTCTCGCCCGGAAATACCCTGACCGAAGACCACGAACAAGTCGGCGGTCAGGCGCATGACCCAGGTGATCGACAGCAACAGCAGGATCCGCGTGACCATGGCCAGCGCCAGGCCGAAGATCCGGGTGCGCGCCTGCATGTGCTTGGGCATGCGGCTGACGAGGATCGAGATCATGATGATGTTGTCGATACCCAGTACGATTTCCAGGGCCGTCAGCGTGAAGAAGGCAACCCAGATTTCAGGGTTGGTCAGCCATTCCATGTGTATTCCTTTGAGCGAGTGTTAAACCACGACGCCAGCATTTAGCTGGCGGCGCGGTGAGTTGATGCCGTTACAAGGTGCTGAACAGCGGKAAAATCCCCATCAGCAGTGCAGCGACGAGTATGCACATGCAAACCAGTACTGCCCACTTCAAGGTAAAGCGTTGGTGGTCACCGAATTCGATCCCGGCCAATGCCACCAACAAGTAGGTGGAGGGTACCAGCGGACTCAGCAAGTGGACGGGTTGACCGACGATCGAGGCACGTGCCATCTCCACCGCGGTGATGCCGTAGTGGCTGGCGGCTTCGGCCAGAACCGGCAGTACACCGTAGTAAAACGCATCGTTGGACATGAAAAAGGTGAACGGCATGCTCGCCAGTGCGGTGATCACGGCCAGGTACGGACCGAGGAAATCCGGGATCACGGCCAGCAGGCTTTTCGACATGGCATCGACCATGCCGGTGCCGGACAGGATGCCGGTGAAGATACCGGCGGCAAAAATCAGCCCGACCACTGCCAGCACGCTGCCGGCGTGGGCCGCAACGCGATCTTTTTGCTGTTGCAGGCAAGGGTAGTTGACGATCATCGCGATACTGAACGCGACCATGAACAACACCGGTAGTGGCAGCAGGCCAGCGATCAGGGCACACATCAGGGCCAGGGTCAGGGCGCCGTTGAACCAGATCAGCTTCGGACGACGAGCATCCGGAAACTGCGAAACGCTGATTTCGCTGTGGTCGATTTCGTCGCCGATCAGGTGCAATTCACCCAGGCGCGCGCGTTCACGTTTACCGTACAGGTAGGCAATCGCCAGGATCGCCACTACGCCAGCGAGCATCGCCGGGATCATCGGCACGAAGATGTCCGACGGGTCGACATGCAATGCACTGGCGGCACGCGCGGTCGGGCCGCCCCACGGGGTCATGTTCATCACACCACCGGCGAGGATGATCAGGCCGGCCATGATCCGCGGGCTCATGCCGATGCGGCTGTACAGCGGCAGCATGGCGGCTACGCAGATCATGTAAGTCGTGGCGCCGTCACCGTCCATGGACACCACCAGGGCCAGCACCGCGGTGCCGATGGATACCTTCAGCGGGTCGCCCTTGACCAGTTTGAGGATCTTGCGCACAGCCGGGTCAAACAGGCCTGAGTCGATCATCAGGGCGAAGTAGAGGATGGCGAACATCAGCATCACCCCGGTCGGGGCTAGCTTGGTGATGCCTTCGAGCATCATCGGGCCGATCTTCGGGGCAAAACCACCGAACAGGGCGAACAGGATCGGAACGATGATCAGGGCGATCAGCGCCGACAGGCGCTTGGTCATGATCAGGTACATGAACGTGATGACCATGGCGAAGCCAAGGAAAGTCAGCATGGGAATACTCCAGGCGTAGCGCGGCTAGGGAATGGCGAACCGGGTGGGGTCAGCGCAGAACGGAAAGCACGAGGCGTACGGGGGGAGTCGGGGCAAACAGGCGGGTACGAGCGGACATCAGAATCACCATTGTTGTTGTTAATTGGGCCGCGCGAACGTTGCGACATTCGTTTGGCCAACCGGTCTGTTGCCGGCAGTGCGGGCGATCCTAATGGGCAAACCTTTCAGCCAGCTTTCGCTGGGCAAACACCAGACGAGATGTTCGAAGTGGGCTGGCGCGGCCTGAAGTAGTGGTCAGTACCGCAGTTTGACGGGGTTGAACATAAAGATGGGGGTGTTGGTATGAGCGAGCGACACTCGGGCGGATGCCATTGTGGACAACTGCGGTATCAATTCACCGGGCCATTGCGTGACATTGCCCACTGACAGCCGGTTGTCCGGCTGCAATCTTTTGACTTAAGGCAACTCCAGCCCGCCGGCCGCCTTATGCAACGCTCGCAAATGCTCACCCAATTGCTTGATGTTGGCCTCATTCGCGGCAATCTCAGCCGCTCGGCCAGGCTCAAGCAGCGCCCTGACCTCTTTGTCCAGATCGCCGGTCAACACCTGTAATTTCTTCTGTCGCGTACTGCTCTCCGACTCCAGGCGTTTCCATTCATTGGGCTGTGGCAGGCCGTAACCGCCCCTGTCGAGCAGTTCTGCCGGACGGCTGAGGAAACCACTGTTGACGAGAATCTGCTTCAAGGTCTGATTGGCCTGGTCCATGCCGCCGTTTTTCAACTCGCGGGCGTCCAGATAGCGTTGTTTCACCTCATTCTGGGCCAGCAACAATTGCTGGCGGAAACTCGCCTGCTCCAGCAACAGCAATGCCGCGCTGGTGCGCAGGTCGGCCTGTTGAAACCACGGGCGACGTTCTGCGGCCGTCAGCGCCATCCAGTCTTCAACCTTGTCCTGTTTGATTGGCAGGTGTTTTTTCAGCACCTCGAACATCGCTTGATAGCGATCGCGGAACGAGTCGAAGCGATAGCCCAGGCGCAAGGCCTCGCGCGGATTGTCGAGCACGCTGGTATCCGCCAGTCCGCGGGCCTTGAGTATTTCCAGCAAGCCGTTGGGCATGATGCTGTCCATGCCGACCAGCTGTGGATTGTTGCTGCCACTGCGCAGCAGTTTCAGGCTCTCGACCGCGCAGTTGTTGGACAGGAAGTAATAGTTGCCGTCGTAGCTCCAATGCATTTCGGCGGCGTGTTCGACCAACTCTCCAATTTCACTGCGCGACAGCTTGAGTGGCACCGAGGCCAGGCTGCGCAGTTCAGTCTTGGTGTATTCGTCGATGACTTGCGATAGCGGCAACACGAAGAGTCGCGACGGATACTTGCCGACCAGACCATCCCAGCTCGACAGCTGTACGTCGCCGACAAAGGCGCGGTAGGACAGCACCAGGGAGTATTCCAGGTCCAGTCGGCAATCCGGTCCGCGCGGGCGACCGGGCGCACAAATCACCAGCCGCAACATGCTGTGGCCCCAGCGGCTGACCAGATTCTGATTGGCCTCGGCCAGCAGGTAGTCGACGGAGTAGACCCTTTCCGGATCGACCTGGCCCAGCGGTTGTTTGGCGAAGTCGTTGCCCGCGTTCAGGAAGGCGAAGGATTGGGCGCAGCTGTCCTTGGCCGGCGGAGCCCAGCCGAAGTGTTCCTGGTAATAGCGGTATAGCGCCGGGCGGCGGCAGGCATAGCTCGGATCGAGGAGGAAGTACTCCATGTTGACCGCGACAAATTCCTTGGGGCTGCTCGTCTCGTAGAGGTCCGGGCTGCGGACAATTTGCCGGTTGTGCTGTTCGCGTTCACCGCGTCGGCCGACGTATTGCGGCCAGCCGGCAAGGTCCAGCAGGCGTGGATCGTCGCTCAAGGTGAAACGACGGTCAGTCTGGCCACGGCATTGATCGGGAAGGCCGACCAGGCCTGAACTGTTGCTCTGTCGCGTACAGCGTTGGATCTGCAAACGCTCGGCACTTGTCCACAAGCGCGCACGGTCATAAATGTGCGTGAGTTCATGCAGCACCGTGGCGAGCATTTCGCGGCGAACGGTGCCGTGGGGGCGATTGGTTTTTTTCGTCGCAGCGCTGCCGTCGGTGAGGCTGGCCAGCAGGTTGCGATTGAGGTCCACCTCTGACACCAGAGACGCCTCTCCGTAAGCGTTACCGGGCATTGCGTCGGTCCAGCCAACATCAATCCGGCGGTCCAGTTGCTCGATGAAACGCGGCGGCAAAGCCTGCATCGCTTCATCCAGCAGTGCCTGGCTGGCTTGCTGTTCTGCCGGGCTCAGACCGTCGGTCTTGAGGTGTAGTTGCAGGCTGGCCTGAGCTGTACTGCAAAGCAGCAATACGGCCCCGGCCATCAGCCAGGCGGCTAGTGTCTTCACAGTGCGAGGATGGCTTCGGCGAGGACTTGATCACTGGCGTCGCGGGCTTCCGGCACACGGGTGCGCAAGGTGTCGAAGGCTGCTTCCAGGTGTGCACCACGGATATCGCCATTGCTGGCGACGAAACTGGCCGCGTCATCATGGGCTTCGCGCACGACTTTCAGGTCACGAATCGAGGTGGTGGTGTCGGAGGTGAAATCGAGGGTGCGCTGAGAGGCGCGGATAATCATGTTACTGGTGGCTTCCAGGGTATGTGCCTGGGCCACATCGGCCAATAACAGCAGGCCAAGGGTGGCAGCAATCAGCGGGCTACGCATGKAACGACTCCGGAAAAACAGGATAACTATTGGACGAGAATTGCCTGTGCCAGTTCAAGGTCGCTGGCATGAAGTTTTGGCCGGGTCTGGCGCAGGTAAACCAGGGCGGACTCCAGTTGCGCTCCTCGCAGTTGACCGTCACTGGCAATGAACGCCGCCGCATCATCGTGGGCAGCGAGTAGCAGTTTATGGTCGAAGGGCGCGGAGGTCACCTTGCTTGTCGCATAAGTGGTGACGACGAGGTTCTGTGTAGTCAGGTCCAAGGCATGGGCCGGGCTGCTCCAGCAGGCAGTGATAAACAGGAATGTGATGAATGGTTTTGAAAGAAAATGCATGAGACTCGACGTTTGGAAACGAGCCCCAAGGCTAGCGCAATGCCCGGACCAGAGCCAGCGCTGAGGAATCGGGGCCCAATGTGAGAGCCCCGTTTTCCGACGTCGATCAGATCGCCAGAATGGCTTGAGCGAGCTGTGCGTCAGTGGCTTTCAGCTGTGGCGCCTGTGTGTGGATGTAGTCGAGAGCGCTTTCCAGGCGTACGCCACGGATGGCGCCTTCGCTGGCCACGAAGCTGGCAGCGTCGTCACGGGCGGCGCGAACGATCTTCTTGTCCCGCAGCGAAGAGGAGAGATTGGTTGTGGCGTCGGAGCTGTCCTTGAGTGCACCGACGACAGTATCAGTGGTGATAATGAAGCTGGAGGCATGCGAATTGGCAGCCACGGCCAGCAGTGCTGCAGCGCTGAGCAGACGAAGACGGGACATGGGGTAACTCCTGTGAATAAACCATAAATAGTGACGCCAAAAATAACGTCGGGCCGCCACTGCGTGATGCGTAACGTCTGAGAGATCAGACATACCCTGCGCAGGGCTCGCCACGTTGTCTTCGGATATTAGGCCGTTGTTCAACCGTTCGAATAGCCCTGTCACCCCATCTAGACACAGTTAGCGCCAAAAAGGTTTGTCCAGTTCGACCAGTCGATCGGAATGGCTGATACCTATGTCAGACAGCTGCTGTTCATTAAGTTGCGCGAGCAGGCGGCGGGTGCGCGCTTTTTCCATGCCTTGACCGATAGCGGCAAACAGCCGGGCCATACGCTTGAGCAAGGAAGGCTTGCGAGTAGGCGGGAGCGGAACATCAAGTAACCGATTCATGGTGTATTCCTTACGAACAGGCTGATTGAGCAGCCTTGGGAGACCATGTTCGGCGTTTCGCCGACGCTGGAGCAGCTACACCAATGTTAAATTGTACTGGTTCAGTTTATGTATTTCAGAAACTGTACCTGTCATGCGGCTGCCCTTCTGTAC
>NZ_JBFTLU010000191.1:0-7963 GCF_056396605.1 Pseudomonas sp. 05T35 | reverse complement strand
GTTTTTCTGCGCGGTACTGGCACGGCCGATCACGCGGGAAGCGTCGCGGGCAGCGCGACCCAAACGGGTCATGTAGTCAAGAACGGACTCAGTCATGGTCTCTGTGGTCTTGGCAAAGAGGAAAGCGGCAGATTATAGCTGTCGCGCGCTCCTACTAACAGCAGTGACGGGCGGATGGTCGAAATGGGCAGTGTTCAGCCTCGATTAAGTCCGCAGTTGTTATCATTCCRTCATATTTACCTGATCACTTCGGTCGCCATGCCTATTTTGACCACAGAGAAACTGCCAAAAGCCCTGCCCGACAGCTTTTTCAACCGCGATGCTCAGCTGCTTGCCTGTGAATTGCTGGGTAAAGTGATCCGCCATCGGGTCGGTGACCTGTGGCTTTCGGCGCGGATTATCGAGACCGAAGCCTATTACTGCGAAGAAAAGGGCAGCCACGCCTCGCTTGGCTACACAGAAAAGCGTAAGGCTTTGTTTCTGGATGGCGGCCACATCTATATGTACTACGCCCGTGGTGGCGATTCGCTGAACTTCAGCGCTCACGGGCCGGGCAATGCGGTGCTGATCAAATCGGCTTACCCGTGGGTCGATGAAATCTCCGGCCCGGCGAGCCTGGCGCAGATGCTGCTGAACAACCCCGACGCCAAGGGCCGACCGCGCCCCTCGCAAAAGCTCTGCGCCGGCCAGACCTTGCTGTGCAAGGCACTGGGCCTGAAAGTACCGATCTGGGATGCCAAGCGCTTCGATCATGAAGTGCTGTTTGTCGAAGACGTCGGCGCACCTCCCCCGCATGTCATCCAGACCACACGCCTGGGGATTCCTCATGGCCGCGACGAACACCTGATGTACCGCTTCGTCGACGGCGCTTATGCCCCCTACTGCACCCGGAACCCCCTGCGACGCGGCCAGGTCGAAAACCGCGACTATTTCCTGCTTCCCTGAATGGTGCTGCGACTAGCAGCAAAAAACCCGACTGTGGGAGCGAGCTTGCTCGCGATAGCGGTGTAACGGCCAACATCAATGTTGAATGTTAATCCGCCATCGCGAGCAGGCTCGCTCCCACAGTTCATCTAATGATTTGATGGAGTTGTATGTATGGGCCCATGGCTCGATAGCCTGACCGTCTGGTTGACGGCAAATCCGCAATGGCTGGCGGTGGCGGTATTCATAGTGGCCTGCGTTGAGTGCCTGGCAATTGTCGGGCTGATTGTGCCCGGCATCGTGTTGCTGTTTGCCATCACGGTGCTGGCCGGCAGCGGCGCGCTGTCGCTGGGCGAAACGCTGCTGCTGGGTTTTCTCGGCGGCCTGTTCGGCGATCTGCTGTCGTATTTCCTGGGCAGGCACTTTCACCAGAACATTCGGCGTTTGCCGGGATTGCGTCACCATCCGGAATGGATCAACGGCGCCGAAAACTATTTCCAGCGCTATGGCATCGTGAGCCTATTGGTCGGACGCTTTATCGGCCCCTTGCGCCCGATGCTGCCAATGGTTGCCGGGATGTTCGACATGCCCTTCGCGCGCTTCTTTGCGGTCAGCTTGCTGGCGGGTGCCGGCTGGTCGGTGGCCTACCTGCTGCCGGGCTGGGCCACGGGCGCGGCGATACGCCTGCCGCTGCCGGAAGGTTTCTGGCCTCAAGCCGGGCTGGTCGTCGGTAGCATCGCGGTATTGATGGGCCTGAGCATCAACAGCAGCTTGCGTGGTCATCGCCAGGCTACTGCGCTGATCGCCGGCCTCAGCCTGGTGATACTCGGCGGGCTGTTCATAGGCTATCCGCACCTGAGCGCCTTCGACCAAGGCCTGATGACGCTGATTCAAGAACACCGCAGCCCGGCGCTGGATGAAGTCGCGGTGATGTTCACCCTGGTCGGTGAATTCAAAAACATGCTGGTGATCAGCGCGGCGCTGACGATCCTGCTGCTGGTCACGCGGCAATGGCGACACATGATCTTCGCCGGCTGCACGCTGCTGATCACCGCGCTGCTGAACACCGGAACCAAGAACCTGTTCGCCCGGATGCGCCCGGAAGTACTGACCGACCCACTGACCAGCTACAGCATGCCCAGTGGTCACGCGTCGGGTTCGTTTGCGTTGTTCCTGACGCTGGCGGTACTGGCCGGCCGAGGCCAGCCAACGCGCATGCGCCTGACCTGGTTGCTGCTCGGTTGCTTGCCGGCAGCGGCTATCGCCCTGTCGCGGGTTTATCTCGGCGCACACTGGCCAACCGATATAACCGCCGGCGCGATGCTGGCGGCTTGCGTGTGCGCCGCCAGCCTGGCCGTGACCCAGCGCCAGACACCCTTGAGCCCTATGCCGGCCAAGGTCTGGTGGTCAGTGTTGCCGGTAATGCTGGCATTGTTCGGGTTCTTCGCGCTGTGGCATTTGCCTCATACATTGCAGCGGTATGCCTACTGACAAGTATCAGGCAAACAATTCCCCCTGCAACTCATCCAGCAGCGCCTGAATCGCATCCAGGCGCTGCTGCGGGTTGTCGAGTTGCAGCAGTTCGATCTTGTCCACTTCAGAAAATGGCAGCAGGTACGCCAATTGATTGGCCAATGACTGTTGCCCGGCCGCGTCGGTGCCCATGTTCAATGCTTCGACCATCGGGTGTTCGGCCAAGGCCTTGAGCAGTGCGACAAGGTCGGCGTCTTCGTCCTGTAGCGGTTGCTCCGGTTCATCTTCCAGCCACTCGACGTCAGCGACGGTCAACTGATCGCGCTGAGTCTCGGTGCGCAGCACGTGGAAACGCCGCCCACCCTGCACCCGGATACCCAGCAGACCATTATCCTGCTGCTTGAAATCGGTAATCAGCGCTTCGCACCCCACCAGCGCGTAGCCCTCCGGGGCGATGCCGACTTCTTCGCCGTCGAGGATGCACACCACACCAAAGCCGCCGCCCTGTTTCATGCAGCGGCTGATCATGTCCAGGTAGCGCGCTTCAAAAATCTGCAAGTCGAGGATGCAGCCAGGAAACAGCACCGTGTTCAGCGGAAAAAGCGGCAAGCTCATAGACATTTCCTTACACCACCATCGACACCGCCAACGGCAGGAACACCGCCGTGGCCACGCCCATCAGACTCATCGCCAGCGCCGCGAAGGCGCCGCACTCTTCACTTTCCTGCATCGCCACCGCAGTCCCGACCGCGTGGGCGGTCATACCCAGGGCCATACCGCGGGCTTCAGGGCTGTGCACACCGAGCCGGTTCAACAGGCTCGGGCCGAAAATGGCGCCAATCACCCCGGTGATCAACACGAACACCGCCGCCAGCGCCGCCACTCCGCCAATCTGCTCGGCCACCAGCATGGCAATCGGCGAGGTGACCGATTTGGGCGCCATGGTCATCAGGATCATGTGCTCGGCACCAAACCACCAACCCAGCAGCACGCCCATGCCGGTGGCAACCACACCACCTATCACCAGCGTAGTAAATATCGGCCAGAACAGCTGTCGAATCCGCCGCAGGTTCAGGTAGAGCGGCACCGCCAGTGCAACGGTCGCCGGCCCCAGCAGAATGCTGAGGATCTCGGTGCTTTTGCGGTATTCGGCATACGTCAGCCCACACGCGAGCAACACGCCGATCACCAGCAGCATCGATACCAGCACGGGCTGCAGAAAGATCCAGCGGGTTTTCTCGAACGCCGCCAACACCAGTTGATAGGCGCCCAACGTTACGCCGATACCGAACAACGGGTGATGAATGACTGCCGCCAGCGCACCCTGCCAGTCGAAGATCATCACGACTCCTCCGAACGAACAGCGTGGCGCTTGATCAGCCGTTGCATCAAGACCCCGGCGAACGCCATGGACAGCAGCAACGACAACACCAGTGCACCAACGATGGCCCAGAAGTCCGCCGCGATATCGGCGGCATACACCATCACGCCCACCGCTGGCGGCACCAGCAACAACGGCAAATAACGCAGCAGGCTGCCAGCGGCCAGGCTCAGGGGCTCAGCCACTTCGCCACGGATGACCAGGAACCCCAGCAGCAACAGCAGGCCGATAATCGGCCCTGGCAGCACCGGTAATAACAAATGGTTGAGGGCCGTGCCGAGCAATTGAAACAGCACCAGCCAGGTCAGGCCACGTAGCAACATCCGTCATCTCCAGCAAAACTCGTCCCCACAAGCGGGCCGGACATTATAAGCATGGCACTCGCTATGCATGGGTATTCGCCAAAGGTATGGAAGCTTGACCGGACCTAAACACCATGATGATCTAAAGTGGTTGTTCCGGGGCCAACCCCCCACCTGAAAAAACTATAAAACCGATGAACCCAAGGAGAGTCTCAATGCCCTATGTTCCCGTTGCAGAGCTCAAAGACTATGTCGGCAAGGAACTCGGACGTTCCGAATGGCTCACGATCGATCAGGACCGCATCAACCTGTTCGCTGAAGCTACAGGCGATTATCAGTTCATCCACGTTGACCCGGTAAAAGCCGCACAAACCCCGTTTGGCAGCACGATCGCACACGGTTTCCTGTCGCTGTCGCTGATCCCGAAACTGATGGAAGACATCCTGATCCTGCCGCAAGGCTTGAAGATGGTCGTCAATTACGGCCTGGACAGTGTGCGTTTCATTCAACCGGTGAAGGTCGACTCCAGGGTCCGGCTCAAGGTCGAACTGAGCGACGTCACCGAAAAGAAACCCGGCCAATGGCTGCTCAAGGCCACCGCCACGCTGGAAATCGAAGGCCAGGAAAAACCGGCGTACATCGCTGAACCGTTGTCGCTGGCGTTCGTTTAACCCCTGCCGGATGCGAAGCAGTTCCTGCTGTTTCGCACCGCGTCTCTATATATCAGACACATAGCTGCGGCATACTCCCTCGCCTAATTGCCCGGATCCCGCTATGCGCTCACTTGCACCCCTTGCCCTGACCCTGTTGCTCACCGCGTGTGGTGACGGCGAATCGCTGTTGCCGCCCGACGCACGCCTGCCCGATGGCGGCCGCTATCGGGGTGATCTGGTCAATGGGTTGCTGCAAGGCCAGGGCCGGATCGACTATCCGAACGGCAGCTGGTACGCCGGTCAGTTCGACAAGGGCCAGTGGCACGGTCAGGGCGAATGGCACGGCAGCAACGGCGAGGTTTATCGCGGGGAATTCCAGCAGGGACTGTTTCATGGCCAGGGCACGCTGACCACCAACGGCAGCAGCTACACCGGCGGCTTCAAACTCGGGCGGCGCGACGGTGAAGGCACTCTCAAAGAAGATGGCATGACTTACCGTGGCGAGTTCAAGGCCGATCAGTATTCCGGCCTCGGCCGTCTCGAACTTGAAGACGGCAGCCAGTATCAGGGCCAGTTCGCCAACGGCAAACCCAACGGTGAAGGCCAGCGTGGCGATGCCAGCGGCAACCAGTTCACCGGTCATTTCGTCGACGGCCAACTGGAAGGCAATGGCACCTTCAGCAGTGCCGAGGGCGACAGCTACGTCGGTGGTTTCAAACAAAATCAGTTGAACGGCAAAGGCCGCTACGAGAATGCCGACGGTGACGTGTGGGTCGGCGAGTTCAAGGAAGGCGCGCTGAACGGAAAAGGCGAATTGATTGGCGCCGACAACAGCCACTATATCGGCCAATTCAGTGATTGGCGTTTCACCGGTCAAGGCCGTTTGAACCTGGCGGACGGCAGCTTCTACATCGGCGAGTTCGATAACGACAGCTATCAAGGGCACGGCACGCTGGTGCTGACGGATGGCACCGTGCAAAGCGGCGACTGGATCAATGGCCAGCGTGTACGCGATGCCAATGGCAAGTTGCTGCCAGACACCCTCGAACTGGGGTTGCTGGCGCAAGGGCGTCTGCTCGAAGACGCGCTGGCCAATGTGCCCGCCTCGACCCCGGCGATCGAGCTGTACACCCTGACCGTGGGTGGCGACGGCAAGCAGAGCGTGTTTCTGCGCGAGTCCGATTACGTCAGCAACATGCTCGCCAGCCGCTTCGGCGCCTATGGCCAGATCCGCCTGGTCAACCATCGCGACCACCTCGGTGACCGGCCGATGGCCACCCGCGAGAACCTGCGCCGCGCCGCCCTGACCCTGGCCGAACGCAGCGGGCCGGAAGATCTGATATTCATCTACCTGACCAGCCACGGCACCCACGAACACGAACTGGTGCTCGACCAACCGCGTATGGAGCTGGCCGATTTGCCGGCTGACGAATTGGCCGCCGTCCTCGCACCGCTGAAAAACCGCGACAAGATCATCGTGATTTCGGCCTGCTACTCCGGCGGTTTCATCCCGGCACTCAAAGATGAACGCACACTGATCATGACCGCCTCGCGCGCCGATCGAGTGTCGTTTGGCTGCTCGGAGGAAGCTGACTTCACGTACTTCGGCGACGCGTTGTTCGTTCAGGCACTGAACCAGACCGACGATCTGGAGCAGGCGTTCAAACTGGCCAAGGCCACAGTCGCCGAGCGCGAACTGGCAGATAGCTTCGAGGCATCGGAACCACAGATCTGGGCGCCTAAAGGGGTGTTGGCGCATTGGCAATCACTGCGCAAGCAGCAAGCACGCAAGGCACTGCAAAGTGCCGCTTTAACCAGCAAGGAAGCAAAGAGCAACTAAGCTGAAACAGTATCAAGGGGGAAACATTATGTACTTGACGCCTCAGCATGTATTGCTCGCTGGAGCCACCGGCCTGGTCGGTGAACACTTACTCGATCGGCTGCTGAACGAACCGACCATCAGCCGCGTACTGGCACCGTCACGCCGACCACTGGCTGAACATCCTCATCTGGAAAATCCGGTTGGCGATCCGGCAGTGCTTCTCCCCCAACTCAGTGGCCGCGTCGACATTGCCTACTGCTGCCTGGGCACGACGATCAAACAGGCCGGCTCCGAACAAGCCTTTCGCGCAGTCGATCTGGACCTGGTGGTAGCGTTCGCCAAACGTGCACGGGAAATGGGCRCACGGCACTTGATCGTGATCAGCGCCCTGGGGGCCGATCGCAGATCCTCGGTTTTCTACAACCGGGTCAAGGGCGAGATGGAATACGCATTGCGCGCACAGAACTGGCCGCAACTGACCATCTGCCGGCCTTCCCTGCTACTGGGTGATCGCCTTGAACCGCGACTCGCCGAACAACTGGCAGGCCCGCTGTCCAAACTGATTCCCGGCAAATACCACGGCATCGAAGCCTGCCAACTGGCCCGCGCCATGTGGCGCCTGGCGCTGGAAGAACAGGATGGCTTGCGGATTGTCGAGTCGGATGAGTTGCGCAAGTTAGGCAAATAGATCGGCAGTGACGAATCGTCCGTCATCGCGAGCAGGCTCGCTCCCACATTGATTTTATGTCGCTCACAGATCCAGTGTGGGAGCGAGCCTGCTCGCGATAGAGCGCGGCAGCGCTCTGTTACAACCCGCCCGTCGCTTGAAACCCAACCCCTAACACCGTCAACACCGACAGCGGCAACAGCAGCGTGTCGAGCAGCGCGCTGGCCGGCAGGTCGAGGCCGGGGTAGCTCGGTGCTTCGGCACCAAAATGATCCTTGGCGCAGCAACCACCGTCCAGCGCATACAGGTCAAGACGCATCCCCGAGTACACCACTGGCGCGCCAGGCTTGGCCGCGTCCAATGTCCGCGCGGTGGCACAACCGCCCAATTGCAGGGCGAGCAGCAGACTCAATAGCTTATTCATCGCTGCTCAAATGGTGTTCGCCCCAACGCGGCAGCATGTCTTGGGGGATGTTCAACAAATTGAGAATCCGCGCCACGACAAAGTCCACCAGATCATCAATGGTCTGCGGCTGGTGATAGAAGCCCGGCGAGGCCGGCAGAATGGTCACCCCCATGTTCGACAGCTTGAGCATGTTTTCCAGGTGAATGCTTGAGTATGGCGCCTCGCGTGGCACCAGAATCARCTGCCGACGCTCTTTCAAGGTCACGTCGGCGGCGCGCTCGATCAGGTTGTTGCAGGCGCCTGTGGCAATCGCCGACAAGGTCCCGGTCGAGCAC
>NZ_JBFTLU010000190.1:0-7968 GCF_056396605.1 Pseudomonas sp. 05T35 | reverse complement strand
GCCTTGGGCGACGCGATAGATCTGTCCGTGAATGCCGGTGCCGTTTTGCGCGAGCTGCAAAAACGCCGGTTTGTGCAACAGGCTTTCGAGGTCCAGGGACGGGTTTTCGCTGACCAGTTCGACGTCGAACGCGAACGGTTGGCTGATGGCTTCTCGACCGGTGAGGGCAAGTACCTGGAGATCGTTCGCCAGACCTTCTACGGTCAAGGCGAAGTGAGTCTGGTTGGCCGGCGCGAACATCCGTTGTTCCTCGTGCAGTGCTGCAGCATCCATCAAGCCCTGAGTGGGCGATCAACGAACGCAAGAATTCTTGGGTGACGCAAACAACATCGACCAGCAGAGCTGGCCGATGTTTTGAAACGGTCGGCCAGACTTAGCCAGCGACCGGGGAACGCCAGTCATCGGAACCCGAAGTACCGGATACTTCGTGGGTCCAGGTGATTTTGCGGTAGGTGAACTCTACGTCTTCCARGTGAGTGAAGTGCGAGTTCGCCGGGTCYTGGCAGTTGTGCATGTAGTCTTTGATGTCGACGATGATYGCGTCTTCAAGCTTGGTGGTGAAGTAGTGCTCTTGGGTGCCGGCAGCCGAGGTGCGGTACCACTTGATTTCGATRGAAGTCAGRCGCTCGCCGGAAGTCAGGGCAGCCAGCAGCAGTGGCGAGGACTTGTCGAAAACCTTGGTGATTTTSACTGGYTTGTGAACGCGCTGGCCGGTTGGTTGGCCGGACTGCGGGTCACGCGGGATGATCACTTCGTGGTTGAAACCCTGAACCATGACCTGGTCTTCGTGACCTTCCTGGTAGGTGTTGCCAACCGAATCAGCGGTGAATGCACCGGCRGTGATCAGRCCTTGTTTGGTGCCRGTGATGGACATRTACGCTGGYGTAGCCATGGATGCTCTCCTTGCTAAATAAATGAGGGTGCCCGGGAGGCGAGATCGCCCGGTGGGTACTTCCTACACATCAAGCTTCGTGCCATGCAATACATTTAGTATATAAATCAATGAGATATGAGTTGTTAGTGTCGGTTTTGTCTCATTTGCCTGTAGGAAAAGTCGCTAATGTGCGCAAGAAGTTGCGCAGCACTGCGCAACTTCTTGCGCACTTGGCTGCAGGCCTTGCGTGGCGCGGCCTGGAGCAGGCTGGGTGGGTGTTTTTCGGAAGGTGAGTGCGCAACTTCTTGCGCACTTGGGTTTTTGGATGCCATTAGCAGCGCTGGCCGATACAGCGAATCGGTGGTGCAGCCTTAGCCTGCGATTGGAGCACGCCAGTCATCAGAACCGGATGTATTGGAGACGACGTGCTCCCAGGTGATTTTGCGGTAGCTGAAATACACATCTTCCAGGTGCGTGAAGTGTGCGTTGCCAGGGTCTTGGCAATTGGGCATGCGCGACTGGATTTCGATAATGATGGCGTCTTCGAGGGTGATGGTGAAATAACGCTCCTGGGTGCCGGCGGCCGAGGTGCGGTACCACTCGAGGTTGCATTCGATCATCTTTTCACCGCTGGTCAGGGCTGCGAAAAGCAGTGGTGAGCACTTGTCGAAGGTTTTGGTGATCATCATGGGTTTGTGAACGCGTTGACCGGTCGGCTGCCCGGACTGCGGGTCGCGAGGGATGATGACCTGGTGACTGAACGCCTGAACCAGGATCTGATTTTCATGACCTTCCTGATAAACGTTGCCGACCGAGTCCTGACTGAAGTTGCCCTCGGTGATGAAGCCTTGCTTGGTGCCGGTGAGTGACAGATATGCGGGTGTTGGCATGAATGCTTTCCTTGCCTGATCAATCGAAGTGTCCGGGAGAGGAAAATCGCCCGATGTACACCTGACAGTGATCAAGCTTCATGCCATTTGAATTTAATTTATATAAATCAATAGGTTATTGTTTGTTTCAAGCTGATATCGATGAATTGTCAAGAAAAGTGCGCAACTTCTTGCGCACCACAGCGCAACAACTTGCGCAGTGCCTTGAAAGCCATACAGGCGATGCTGCAAGCCAGATCAAAAGCGGGTTATCCACAGGCATGCTGCGCAACTTCTTGCGCATCATGGCCATGTGACTGCCTGTAGTGCATCGCCTTAGAGCTTCGCGGGCGACTCGGTAGAAAAGAATGCTCACATGTTCGCCAGCGCCAGAGGGGGCCGTGTATCTAGGCTGATAGAGCGCATTGAACAGTGCACCGCTGGTCTGCCTGAGTGTATAGCAAGTTGCGATATGAATAGTCCGGGTTTAACCTTCATAGCAAGATGCGATAAGGATGTTGCATGCGTGTGATCACCGAAAAGCGAATTTGGGAGGCCAAGAAGCAATGGCCACATTCAGCCAATGCGCTGGATCAATGGTATCGACAGGTCAAGAGGAACAGCCCGGGCGACTTTGCGGCAATGAAGGCGATGTTTCCCGCAACCGATAAGGTGGGGGCGTTCCATGTATTCGATATTGGCGGGAACAAGCTGCGCCTGATCGCTGCCGTGCACTACTTGGCGCAACGGCTGTATATCAAGCAGGTGCTGGATCATCGTGAATATGACAAGGGTAAATGGAAGGAGGAGCGTCGATGAACGTTCTGATCAAACAAGCCGCTGAGCACTGGCACTTTGTGTCGCCGTTGCTGCGCAAACCGAAAAACGAGGCTGATTACGATGTGCTCGTCAAGGCGCTCGATGAGCTGCTGGACCTGATTGGCGAAGATGAATCCAGCCCGCTGATGAGTCTGGTGGATATCCTCAGTGACTGGATCGAGGCCTACGACCAGCAACACCGGCCAATGCCTGTGGCCAGTGGTGTTGATGTGCTGCGCTACCTGATGCGCGAACACGGCTTGAGTCAGAGCGACCTGCCGGGTGTGGGCGCGCAATCGGTGGTATCGGAAATCCTGAGTGGCAAACGCCAGCTCAACCTGCGGCAAGTCCGCTGGTTGGCCGAGCGCTTCGGTGTGTCGGTAGAAACCTTCATCTGACCGCCCTCAAGACGAACAGCTGATCTCCAGATGCTTGCCCCACTCAGGTGGGCGCTCGGCGTAGCTGTCCATGCCGGGCTGTTCTTCGAACGGTTTGCTCAGCACCGCGTGCAGGCGACGAACCTCTGCATAGTCACCGCTTTCTGCCGCGTCGATGGCTTTCTGTGCCAGGTAGTTGCGCAGGATGTAGAGCGGATTGACCGCGTGCATGCGGGCGCGGCGCTGTGCTTGATCGCTGTTGCCGTCGCGGGCGACGCGTGCGCAGTAGCGCTCGGCCCAGGCATCGAAGCCCTTGATGTCGACGAAGTCGTCGCGCAAGCGGGCGACGGCGAGCTCGGCGGCTTGATCGCCTAAACGGCGGAAAAACAGGCTGTAGTCGACGCTGCTGTTTTGCATCAGTTGCAGCAGGTTTTCGATCAGTTGCTGGTCGTCTTCCTCGCCCGTGGTCAAGCCGAGGCGACGGCGCATCAGGTCCAGGTAATGAGCCTGATACAGCGGGAAGTACAGGCCGAGGGTTTCGCGCAGGGCCTCGACGCTGATGAACGGTGTCAGGGCCTGGGCCAGTGCGCTGAGGTTCCATTGGCCGATCGGCACTTGATTGCTGAACGAATAGCGACCCTCATCATCGGAATGGTTGCAGATGAAGTTGGCGTCAAAGTCGTCGAGGAAGGCAAACGGACCGAAGTCGAACGTGACGCCGAGGATCGACATGTTGTCGGTGTTCATCACCCCGTGGCAGAAGCCATAGGCCTGCCATTTGGCGATCAGCTCGGCGTTGCGCTCGACGACTTCGCGGAACATCGCCAGGTACGGTTCCGGCTGTTCCAGGCACTCGGGGAAATGCATCGCCAACACGTGCTCGCCGAGGGCTTTCTGCTGTTCGGGCCGTTTGGTGTAGTAGAAGTATTCGAAGTGCCCGAAGCGCACATGGCTCGCCGCCAGGCGCAGGACCATGGCCGCGCGTTCCTGTTTCTCGCGCCAGACCGGGGTGTTCGAACCGATCACGCACAGTGCGCGGGTGGTCGGGATACCCAGTGCGTGCAATGCTTCGGACGCCAGAAACTCACGAATCGACGAACGCAGCACCGCCCGGCCATCGCCCATGCGCGAGTACGGCGTTTGCCCGGCGCCCTTGAGGTGCAAGTCCCAGTGCTCGCCGGCCTCGTTGTAGACCTCGCCCAGCAGCAGCCCGCGACCATCGCCCAATTGCGGGTTGTAGGAACCGAACTGGTGCCCGGAATAGACCATCGCCCGCGGCTCGGCTTCTGCCCACAGCTTGTGACCGCCGAACAGTTCGGCGAACACTGGCGTTTCGGCAACGCTCGGGTCGAGGTCAAGCAGGGCCATGGCTGCAGGGCTGGCAACCACCAGTCGTGGTTCGCCGATGGGCTCAGGCAGTACATGAGTTGAGAGCGCGTCGCCCAGGCGGGCGAAGCGGTTGTCGAAGGTCAGTTCGTCGAGGGCTTTCAACGGCCATCTCCAGCAGAATGTCCGAGCATTCTGCTGGGGAATGGCGCGTGGCGTCCAGTCAGTCGAGTTGTACTGATGGCGGCTCGGGTGGGGTCTTGCCTGTATTCGGGGCCTTGGCGGGTTTGACTGCATCGCTGGTCAGCAACAGCTGTTCCTGGCCTGTCAGGTTTTTCAGGTGGATATCCACCTGACGGAAAGCGATGTTGATGTCGTGCTTCTTGAACTCGCTGTTGATGAACCGGTTGATTTCATCGAGTGCCGGGTTACGGTCGCCGAGGTCGCGCACGTGAATACGCAGCTCGTGATCCAGGGTGCTTTCACCAAAGTTCAGGAAGTACACGGAGGGCGCAGGGTCCTTCAGTACGCGCGGGTTTTCCATGGCCGCTCTGAGCAGCAGGGTACGTACCAGCTCCAGATCCGAATCGTAGCCGACGCCCAGCTTGAGGGTGACCCGGGTCACAGTGTCGGTCAGCGACCAATTGATCAGTTGCCCGGTGATGAACGTTTTGTTCGGGACAATGATGTCCTTGCGGTCGAAGTCGGTGATGGTGGTGGCGCGGATGCGGATTTTGCTCACCGTGCCCGACAGGTTGCCGATGGTGATCGTGTCGCCGATCCGGACCGGGCGTTCGAACAGGATCATGATCCCGGAGATGAAGTTGGCGAAGATCTCCTGCATACCGAAACCCAGGCCGACCGAGAGCGCGGCCACCAGCCATTGCAGTTTGTCCCAGCTCACGCCGAGGGTCGACAGGGTGGAAACGAAACCCACACCGGCAATCACATAGGTCAGCAGGGTGGTTGTGGCGTAGGCACTGCCCTGAGCCAGATCGAGCTTGGACAGCACCAGCACCTCGAGCAACCCCGGCAGGTTTCGCGCCAGGGCCACGGTAATACCGATGATGATCAGCGCACCGAGCAAGTCGCCGATGCTGATCGGCACCATGCTCATGTTGGCACCGACGCCGCTGGTGTACTCGTACAACGTGATGTTGTCGAGGTACGAGAATACCGAGATCAGGTCTTTCCAGACCCAATACAGCGCAGCGATGAAGCCGCCGAGCAGGGCCAGACGGATCAGGCGCAGGGATTGTTCGTTGACTTTCTCGATGTCCAGTGTCGGCTCTTCGACGATCGCTTCACCGTCGCCGGCTTCTTTGGCGGCCTGGCGTTTGGTCAGAGCGCGCTGGTAGGCCAGGCGCCGCGCCGCGACGGCCAGACCGCGTACAAAGGTGGCTTCAATGATCAGCCAGAACATCAGCAGGTACAGGGTGTTGATCAACCGGTCGCTGAGTTTCAGTGCGGTGTAGAAGTAGCCAAAGCACACGGCGATAAACAAGGCGATCGGCAGCACAGTGAATAGAATGCCGACGGCTTTGCGAAACAGGGAGGCGCTGTTATGGGTCGGACTGTGGATCAGCAGACGGCTGAGCAGCCAGGCCATCAAGGCGTAGCAGGTCAGCACCACGGCGATACCGAGTACGTCGTCCGCCAGGGCCGCCGGTTGCAATTCGGCAACTGCCACCACGGCGACCAGTGCCAGCACCACCAGACCCAGGCGACGGATCCAGCCGCGGAGGAATTCCACCTGCGGTCTTTCCCAGCGAAAGTGCAGTTCCGCCACGCCACCCGGCGCAAGGATCCGGTACGCGGTGTAGAACACCAGCCACGCCTGGGCAATTTGCAACAGGGCGGCGCCGAGGTTGGCGTTTTGCCCGCGGGCGTCGATCTGCAAGGCGAAACCGCACAGGGCCAGGGCCAGCGACACCGGCATTGCCAGCAGCACGTTGATCAGGATCGCCTGTGGGGTGTGCCATTGACTGTCACGTTTGAAGTGACCGATGTCCTGGTGCACCTTGTTCAGTCGCGCATAGAGGTATTTGCGCCGCCAGACCAGGAAGCCGATCAGCAGCACCAGCGGCAGAAACAGCAGTGGCCGCTGGGTCAGGCCGTCGGCCAGCTCGCTCAGGCTCGAAGCCCAGGGCAGAGTGATGACCTGTTTCTCCAGGCGGTCCGGCACGCCGCGCATCCATTCGAAATCCAGTGGCTTGTTGCTGGGAATCCAGAACATCTGTTCGTCGAGGGTTGCGCGCAGATTCTGAGCGGTAGTGAGCAGCTGTTTCTGGTTCAGTTGCAGGGTGATGGATTCGTTGAGCTGCGCGCTCAGTTCGCGGCTCAGGCGCTCCAGCAGGTCGGCGCGGGTGACAGCCAGATCCAGCAGGGTTTTGCGCAGTTGCGGGGTGACCTGGTCGGGCGGCTGGCTCGCCAGCAAATTATCCACATAGGCGCCGGGCGTGTTGATCAGTTCGCGTTGTTGATTGACTTCGAACTGGTACAGGCGAATGTCGGCGATGTCATTGGCCAGGTCCCGATCAAGCTTGAGGCGTGGCAGGGCCTGCTTTTGTTTGTAGAGGATCTTGGACAGCAACAGGCTGCCCTTGAGCACGCTGATCTGTTCGTCCAGTGCAGCGTCGCTTTGGGTCACGCTGTCAAGTTGCTGCTTGGTCTGCAGGTTCTGCTGGGTCAGCTCGTTGAGACTGTCGGTCCTTTTGAGCAGGTCGTCGGAGAGCTTGAGGTTGGCAGCGCTTTCCGTGGCCAGAAGATTGCTGCCGCCGGCCTTTTGCGCTTCGATCGATTGCTGAGTCACCGTCTGTTGAGACTGGGCCAGGCGCTTCTGGTTGATCAGGGTTTGCAGGTCCTGGATCTCGTGCTCCATGCGCGCGGTTTTTTCCTGCAGCAAGTCGTGTTGGCTGCTGCCCAGGTCCTGCAGCTGGCTGTTGCCGGCCAGTTCCTGACGACGCAGCGGAATCAGCGCATTCAATGCGGCCAGTTCGGCGTTGAGGGCATCGCGTTGCTCGGTCGTCAGGGCTTTGCCGTTGTCTTTGCCAAGCTTGAGGATGCTGTTGATTTGCAGGATGCGTGTCTGGCTGTTGCTGATCTCGGCCTGGGCGCGTTCGGGACGGGTTTGGGCGGTGATGGTCAGGCTGTTGGCATCGGCCAGGGCTTTTTGCAGATCACTTTGCTGGGTGCTGCGTTCCGTCAGCATCTGCTCGAGTTGTGCCACCGACAGGTTGGCGTAGCGTTGTTCGATCGGTATGACTTTGCTGGCCTTGAGGCGCTCCAGCTCACGCTGATTTTCGATGTTCTGCTTGGGCGCCGTGCTCAGTTGTTGCTTGAGGTTGTCCAGGCGCTTTTCATAATCGTCYCGGTTGGACAGTTGGGTCAGCGTCTGTTGCAGCACCAGTTGCAGGGCTTTTTGATCGGCCTCGGGCAGTTTGCGCTCGGCAATCTTGTCCAGGCTTTTCTGGACAGACTCGGCGGACGGCGGTTCGGCCGCTTGCAGAGTGCCGACGGAGAGACTCAGCCCTAGCAGGGCGATAGCTAAAAATGTGCGCAAGGTTGGCATAGAGACCGATCGAAAACGTAACGAAAAAAGGAGTTTAGAGGAACAAGCCGGGGCCCGGGCGACTTCCTTCGGGAAATCTGACGCCCACTTTGGCGATCTTGTTCCCGTCCATGACCGCGACCGTCCAAATGG
>NZ_JBFTLU010000189.1:0-8450 GCF_056396605.1 Pseudomonas sp. 05T35 | reverse complement strand
CAGCCGTATCGGCCACCGCCACCGGTGCGTCGTTGGTGCCGGTGATGGTCACGTCCACCGTGGAGCTTGAGAGCGCCCCGTGTTCGTCCTGCATCTGGTAAGTGAGCGTCACGTGTTCGACCGCACCCTGCGCCAGATGGTCGAAATCACTTCCCGGGGTGAACACCAGCTGGTTGTCGACCACGCTGGCTGTACCCTTGTTTGCCGGCGCGCTGGCCGAGTTCAACGTGAACAGGTGGCCGTCGTCGACATCGGTATCGTTGACCAGCACGTCGATCGTCAGGGTCTGGTTTTCCGTACCGGCGGCCGTATCGGCCACCGCCACCGGACCGTCGTTGGTGCCGGTGATCAACCATGACATCGACCCGGGAGTCGTGGCGATGCCGTCGGTAACACCAAAGCTCACCGTCACCGTCATCGGCTCGCCTGCTGCGAGGTGTTGGTAGGCCGCGTTCGTCGGGTCAAGCGTGAAAGAATGCGTTATCGCGTCATAGCTCACGCCGGCTGGTAGGGAAGCCGGGAGGTTAACGACAGAAAGTGTAGTGCCATGATCGACGTCTGAGGCGTGTGCTAGCGCGTTCAACGTGACAGCATGCCCGTCCTCATCGGCATTACCGGTTACTGTGCCAGTCACCACCGGAGCGTCATTGCGCCCCGCAAACTGCACGGTCGCAGTGGCCCAACTGAGCGTGCCGTTGCCGAGACGAATCGCATAGGTAAAGCTGTCTGTCAGGGACTCGCCGACAGCAAGCGCCTGGAGTTGTACCTTGAAAGCATCCGACAAAGTAGCGGCATCGTAGCCGACCCTGCCATCCTGGGTGATCCAGATCTTGGCACCCTGGCGACTGTGGTCACCACTGAGCGGATCAAGCGCCTCAATTCTGCTCGTGTCTTGGGTCAGGAGGTCGGCGGGGGCATAGATCTTGGTCGCAGTGGAAGCGCTGAGCGCGTCATCAAGCGACCAGAGCGTTTTCGCGTTGCCGCCCAGATCATTGGACATGACGTCCAGATACACGACCCCCTGCAGATCTTCAGTGATGGTCGCGCTGCCCGTGCCAATAACACCAGTAGTGAAGATGTCATCCGTTGCCTGCGGGGTGTTGGAAAACGAAGTAACGGTTCCGCCGCTGGTAGTGGTGGTAGCCATGTCTTACTCCCGAGAATGCCAGTTCTTTAAAAATCGCTACGGACTGCTAACAGCCACAAAACGGACTCTTCTTTGCTGGAGCAAACCGGCGCAGTGTTCTGTCCATTCACGATGTCGTCATCCGATGTCTGTGAGGCGATGGGGACGAAGTCCCGTTTTTGTACCGCTCAGGTTGTTCGGGAGCGGTACGAGACGGTCGCCAGACATCGTCGGCCAGCTGGGCAGCCGACTGCCGGGCCTGACTGGATGGGCGCTGCCGGCAGAGGGGCGCCGGTATCGCGAAGGTGGAGAAGCTCGCCGCGCTTGAGGAACGGATCGCAAGACAGGTTGGGCGAACGTGGGACCAAGCCTGGGATTGCGCTGCGCATGGCACGCAATAAACCGAGAGCACCCATGTGGAAGGGACTCCTGAAATAATGGCTGGGTGGGGGGCCGTGCCTTGGGATATCACTGCGTCAAGGAGACGGCCTTTCCTGATATCAGGTTGATATTTGTCTAGCTGTCGGGTCAGACCTTGTAAAGGCGCTACCCGAAGGGAAAGGTGAAAAGCGCCAATATTCCGACAAGCGGACACTTAAGTGTCGATATTTTGGCGGTCTATTTTTGGCAAAAAAAGGGCGAGAGGGCTATGGTCACTCAACACTGGCGCGGCTCAAATGAGCTGAAACCCAAATGGGGCGTGGGCTGGCTGAGTCTGTACCGACGCAGGTTCTTCTGCCTGTTCGCACTGCAGTTACCTGGCTCAGCGTAAATTGCGCTCCGTTGCGATCTTCTCGCCCCACATGGCCCTCGCAGGCTGGTTGTTTCTGCCGGGGTAAAACCGAATGAAATCAACTTCTCGTCAGCCCCCTCCTGCGTAAGCAGCGTCAAGATTTCTCGAGACGAGTGTCAAAAAAAATGCCATTCAAAAAAACGCGCCGTTCCATCCCCTCCACCACTTCCCCGCCCTACGTTGAAAAACGTGATTGAGCGCTCCTTCAGACCGCCAAAGTTCTCTAAAGCTTATAAACCAAGGGTCTTCGGTTTGAACGATGTACTGGATTTAGCAGAGCGCATTAGCTTTTTTTGACATAGGCCTTATGAGAAATTCCTCTTGGTTTCTCTCCAAGATGTTCTTAGCTCTCTGTTACAAGCCTGAAACAGCTTGACCTATAAATCTCGCCAATTATTTGGCGACTGATAAGCACCATCAGGATCAGGGACTATGGCCGTTTCGAACCCCCTCTGCTGCGCGATTTTATTGGCCACGGCTTGTTCACATCAGACCCAGGCCATGCCACTGAGCGAAGCGATTCAAAGCACACTGGACAACCACCCGGGTACGTACGGCCTACCAGGACCCGTTCGGCCTTGGCCAACGGACCCTGCTCGACCTGCTGGACAGTGAAAACGAGCTGTACAACGCCAATCGCCGCTACACCGAAGTGCGTTACAGCAAGGAGTTCTCCATGTACCGAGTGTTGGCGAACATGGGTGAATTATTGACCAGGGAAAAAGTCGTGGTGCCGGCGGAAGCGATCGCCCAGACCGAAGTGAAGAGCGAAGCCCGTTTGCCTGAAATGAGATAGCTCACTGGAGAGATCGATTTGACCAGCATGGAACCCGGCAACAATGGCGTTGATCCACGTCTGAGCTTTGATGATCCGCTGTTGGATGGTTTGTTGATCCTCTGCAAGCTGCACGACTGCACCGTCAGCCGGGCCAGCCTCAGTGCCGGGCTGCCACTGGCCAGGCAACGCATGAGCCTGGAGCTACTGCCCCGTGCAGCGGCTCGGGCCAGTTTGCAGGCGCGATTGCTGCGGCGTGAACTGGCGTCGATATCAACGCTCAACCTGCCGGTGATGCTGATCCTCAAGAATGGCCGCTGCGCGGTCTTGCGGCGCTGGGGCGACGATGGCAAGGCGCTGATTCTGCCTAGCGAGGCCGAGGGCGGTGAACAATGGGTCAGCCGTGAAGAACTGGCCGAGGAATACAGTGGCCAGGCGTTATTCGCCCGGCCACGGCATGAGCTCGAAGACTTGCGCTCACCGCTGGTGCCGCGCGTCGAGGCCTGGTTTCGCGACACCTTGAAGCTGTCGCGCTGGCTCTACAGCGATGCAATTCTGGCGAGTCTCCTGATTAACCTGCTGGGGCTGATGGTTCCGCTGTTTGTAATGCAGACCTACGACCGGGTGGTGCCGAACCAGGCCACCTCGACCTTGTGGGTGCTGGCTATTGGGCTGTTGATCGGTACCGGTTTTGAACTGGTGCTGCGGATCGTACGCGCGCATTTGCTGGACACCGCCGGGAAAACAACCGACGTGATCCTTTCCGCGACTTTGTTCGAACGTATCACCGGCATGTCGATGAAAGCGCGACCGGCAACCATTGGCGGTTTTGCCCAAAGCATCCATGACTTCCAGGGGCTGCGCGAGTTTCTCACCGCCGTGACCCTGACCAGCCTGATCGACCTGCCGTTTACGGTGCTGATGCTGGTGGTGATCGGCCTGCTCGGTGGCTGGCTGGTGGTCATCCCATTGCTGGCGTTCCCGATCACTATCCTCTTCGCGATGATGGTCCAGATCCGCCTGCGCGACACGGTCCGCAAGAGTCTGGCGCTTGGCGCCGAACGCCAGGCACTGCTGATCGAAACCCTCGGCAGCCTGGAAACCCTCAAGGCCTGTAGTGCCGAAAGCGAACGCCAGCACAAATGGGAAAGCACCCACGGCGCCCTCACCCGCCTCGACAGCCATGCCCGCCACCTGTCGGCGCTGGTCACCAACGGCACACAGTTCATCCAGCAGTTCTCCGGCATGGCGACCATCGTCGCCGGGGTCTACAGCATCATCGCCAGTAACCTCAGCGTCGGCGCCCTGGTGGCGACCTACATGCTCGGCAGCCGCGTCCTCGCACCGTTGGGGCAAATCGCCGGGCTGATCACCCGCTACCAACAAGCCCAACTGACCATGCGCAGCACCGATACGCTGATGTCCCTGCCACAAGAACGCGATGCCAAACAGCGGCCACTTGAGCGCACGCAGCTGCTGGGGGCACTGGACGTCAGCGGCGTAACCTTCCACTACAACGGGCAAAACTCCCCGGCGCTGTCCAACGTCAGCTTCAGTGTAAAACCCGGCGAACGGATCGGTGTCATCGGCCGCAGCGGCTCGGGCAAAAGCACCCTGACGCGGTTGGTGATGGGTTTCTATGCACCGGAAGAAGGCCAACTGCTGCTCGATGGTCTGGACCTGAGGCAACTGGACGTCGCCGACCTGCGCCAGCAAATCGGTTATGTCGCCCACGACCTTCCGCTACTGGCCGGGAGCCTGCGGGACAACCTGACCCTCGGCGCCCGCTATATCAGCGACTCGCGGATGCTCGAAGTGGCCGAACTGACCGGTGTCACTGACCTCGCCCGCCAGCACCCGCAAGGCTTTGATCGGCCTGTCGGTGAGCGCGGCCAGTTGCTGTCCGGCGGCCAGCGTCAGGCGGTGCTGCTGGCCCGAGCATTGTTGCTCGACCCGCCGATCATGTTGCTCGACGAACCCACCAGCGCCATGGACAACAGCAGCGAAGAAGTTTTGCGCCAACGCCTGCATAAGTGGGTTCAGGGTAAAACCTTGCTGCTGGTCACCCACCGCACCTCGATGCTCAGCCTGGTGGACCGTCTGGTGGTGCTGGACAACGGCCGGATCGTCGCCGACGGTCCGAAAGAAGCAGTCATCGATGCACTGCGCAAGGGCCGTGTCGGCTCTGTGGCTGTTTAGGAGTCGCCTATGTCTGCGTCACAAGGTTCACGCGGCTATTTCAATAGCTTCAGCAAAAGCGCAGAAAGCGAATTCATGCCCGACATCTACGCAGCATCGCTGCAGGATTCGCCGCGCTGGTCGCGGATGACCGTATGGATCGCCGCGGCGCTGATCATCACTGCGCTGGTCTGGGCCAAATTCGCCGTGCTGCAAGAAGTCACCATGGGTGAGGGCAAGGCCATACCGTCCAGCAAGGTTCAGGTGATCCAGAATCTGGAGGGCGGTATCGTCACCGAGATATTCGTGCGGGAAGGGCAAATCGTGAACAAGGGCGATACCCTGCTGCGCCTTGATGACACACGGTTTCTGTCTAACAAGGGCGAGAGTGAGGCGGATCGCCTTGCTTTGATCGCAAAGGTCGAACGGCTGTCTGCCGAAGCCGAGGGTCGGCCTTTCAAGCTGTCTGACGAGGTCATCGCAAACGCCCCGCAAGTGGCTGAAGACGAGCGCGCGCTGTTTGAACAACGACAACGTCGCCTGGCCAGCGAGCAACGTACACTGACGGAGCAACTTCGACAAAAAACCCAGGAATTGGCAGAGTTTCGTTCCAAGCAGGGCCAGTTCAGTTCCAGTCTGGGTTTGCTGCAACAGGAAATGAACATGTCGGCACCGCTGGTGGGAACCGGCGCGGTGTCACCAGTGGAAATGCTTCGTCTCAAACGCAGCGCTGTGGAAATCCGTGGTTCGCTGGACGCCACCACCCTGGCGATTCCCCGGGCCGAATCGGCGATCAACGAGATCAAAAGCAAGATCGATGAATCAGTGCAAGGCTTTCGCTCGGACGCCGCCAAGGAGCTCAACGAGAAACGCACCGACCTGTCGAAAATCACCGCGTCGAGCATTGCCATCGATGACCAGGTCACCCGCACCACGGTGGTGTCGCCGGTGCACGGGGTGATCAAGCAACTGAAGGTCAACACCATCGGTGGTGTGGTTCAGCCGGGCAGCGACATAGTGGAAATCGTGCCGCTGGAAGACAACCTGCTGATCGAGGCCAAGGTCCGCCCGCAAGACGTGGCGTTCCTGCATCCTGGCCAGAAAGCCATGGTCAAGTTCAGCGCCTACGACTACACGATCTATGGCGGCCTGAGCGCGAAACTCGAACTGCTCGGGGCCGACACCATCACCGACGACAAGGGCAACAGCTTCTACCTGATTCAGGTACGCACCGACAAAAACCACTTGGGCGGCGACGTTAAGCCGCTGCTGATCATCCCGGGGATGGTCGCTACGGTGGACCTCATTACCGGCGAGAAAAGCGTGCTGGATTACTTGCTCAAACCGGTGCTCAAGGCCCGCACCGAAGCGATGCGCGAGAGGTAGGTTTTTTACCGGGATCGGCTTTGATTGGTCCATTGCCATCGCGAGCAAGCTTGCTCGCGATGGGGGCGACTTGGTAGACCTGCTGATTATGAATCAGCCCCACCATGATTTTTCTGGTACGTCTCCTCCCCCATCGCCGCGATCTGCCCTTCGATCAGCGCTTCAAACGGTCGCAATAGCGGCTCGAAGGTCGTCGGTGCCTCCAGCGTTTGCAATGCCTGCACGATCGCCTCCACCGTCGACAACGCTCCCGGCCCCGGTGCCTTGCGCAACCGATAGCGCKAAACCGCGCCTTCGGCCAGCGTCACTCGGGGCAACGCTGCCAGCAATGGATTGAGGTGCAGCATCTTGCGCGCCTTGCGCCAGGTGCCGTCCGGCACCACCAGCAGCAACGGATGATCGTCAGGCGTATAGGCCTGCAACGGTTGTGCATCGTCGGCCGGGAACAACAAGCGGGCCCGGTAACCCGGTTGATTCAGCAGACGCGGTAAATCCTCGAACACTTCGCCGACGATCAGCTCCGCATTGTTCAGCCCCAACGCCGCCAGCCGCGCGGTGTTCAACGCATGGTTCACCTCGCTCGGATGCTGCAACAGCAGCACCCGGGTGCGACTGTCGAGGCTCGGAATYAACGGGCACAGGCAATGGGTTTGCGGGCGCAGGCAACGGGCGCATTGAACTCTGGACATACGATTCCCCCCGATCAGGCCTGGTTGAGCTGCGCTTTGAGCAAGTCGCGGAAGGTCTGGATCAATGGCTCGCGACTGCGCCCACGACGCACGATCATCGAAAACGGGGCCTGGTAGCCGAAAGTGGCCGGCAGCAGCACACGCAAATCGCCCTTGTCGGCCCAGGCTTGAGCGTAGTGTTCCGGCAGGTAGCCGATGTAGGCGCCGGACAACACCAGAATCAGCTGTGCTTCCATACTTTCCACGGTCGCTGCACTGTGCTTGAAGCCGTGGCGGGCCAGTTCGGCCTGGCTCCAGTAACCACGACCAACCATGCGCTGCTGGGTGATGACTTGTTCGGGAATACGCCGCTCGCTGAACAAGGGATGGCGATTGCTGCAATACAGCCAATGTTGTTCACGGTACAACGGCATGTAGACCAGTCCGCTCATGCGCGTAGAGAACGAGCCGATGGCCAGATCGAGGCGGTTGTCCTGCACGCCGAGCTGCAGCTCGTAAGGGCTCATCACCGACAGGTGTAAATGTACCGCCGGGTGTTCCTGGCTGTAGGCGCCAATGGATTTTCCTGACACCCCAAGTATCGCAATCACGACTGCCGCGCCCGAGCGCGGACCGAGCCGAACGCAGGCTGCGCCAGCTGCAACAGGACGTATTCCAGCTTTCATTGGGGGGAAGTCTATCTCCCTCCTCGCCATTAGTTTAGAAAAATCTGAACTAAGTATTTGCCGGCAGCGATTCTTCTCCCACCCMGCATTTCGCAGAATCCGCTCAACAGGTGCCTGTGCGATCCCTTTGCGCGGTGCAACCCCATAAATAAAACAATGATGATGAGGCCATACCCGTGGACAAGATTCTTCACCAACCACTGGGCGGCAATGAAATGCCGCGCTTCGGCGGCATCGCCACCATGATGCGACTCCCCCACTTGCAAACCGCTGCCGGCCTGGACGCTGCTTTCATCGGCATCCCGCTGGACATCGGCACCTCCTTGCGGGCCGGCACCCGCTTCGGACCGCGCGAGATTCGTGCAGAATCGGTAATGATCCGCCCGTACAACATGGCCACCGGCGCTGCACCGTTCGACTCGCTATCGGTTGCCGACATCGGTGACGTGGCAATCAACACCTTCAACCTGCTGGACGCCGTGCGGATCATCGAAGAGTCCTACAACGAGATCCTCGAACATGACGTGATCCCGCTGACTCTCGGTGGCGACCACACCATTACCCTGCCGATCCTGCGTGCCATCCACAAAAAACACGGCAAGGTCGGTCTGGTGCACATCGATGCCCACGCCGATGTGAACGATCACATGTTCGGCGAGAAGATTGCCCACGGCACCACCTTCCGTCGCGCCGTTGAAGAAGGCCTTCTGGATTGCGATCGCGTCGTGCAAATTGGTCTGCGCGCACAGGGCTACACCGCTGAAGACTTCAACTGGAGCCGCAAACAGGGCTTCCGCGTGGTTCAGGCCGAGGAGTGCTGGCACAAGTCGCTGGAACC
>NZ_JBFTLU010000188.1:0-9944 GCF_056396605.1 Pseudomonas sp. 05T35 | reverse complement strand
AAACAAAAGTCTGAAAGAATAAAAAGCATTCTGCTTTTGTTGGCGAAAAACCAACAGGAGCAACTAAGACTTCTTCACAGTACTATCTTCAATGCCGTAGAGGATTTTGGAGCTAATACCATTAATCCTTATTTAGAAATAGGCTGGAATCTGAAATGGCCGCCGCATATCGAGGCATTGAAATCGATTGACATTATGGAGCTGGATGCAGGGCAGGTGTACATGCTGAACGAGTTAAAAGTTGCCTCTGATTTTGCTCTTGATGTTTGCAAGCGGCTTCCTAACTGGGACCCGTTAAGTGGAACCGCGCAAAAAAACATAACTCTACTTAATCATTATTGGGAAATGGCCGGACTCACTATCAGCATGCTTGACTCCAGTAAAAGAGAATCAGCGCAATAAGTGGGGCGGGTCAGGCCGCCGCTTGAGACTCTTGCTTCGGCGGCCACTCCGTAAACCCAACCTTCGGCGCCTTCGTCTTCGGGTTGATGATTGGCTTGCCTTTGGCGTCCGTCAGGACTGCCTTGAACCTGATCCGCAAGTCACGGCACTGAAGCGTCTTGCGGGCCAGTTCAATGAACTGTTCGGCGTACTGAGGTGCGTCGAACAGCGGCGAGAGCTGGCGAACCGTACCCCCCCCATGATCTGCTCGGTCTTCCTCTCGACCATGGCCAACCACTCAGGCAGAGGGATTTGCTCGACGCCGCCTGGCGCCTGAAGATTCTTGCGGGTGCCTTTGGTGCGCTTCTTGGCCTCGGCCATGGCGACAGCGCGGGTCATGCCAAACACTGCAAATGTGCTCATAACGCACCTTCCTTTGAAGTGAACAGGGATAGTTGGTTGTCGACCCATCGAGGGGGCACGTTTTGTTTGTCGAGCTCGTGCTGAATACGCGCCCGGGCGATCGCCACGTACTGTTCGTCGATCTCGCAGCCGATGAACTTGAAGCCCTCGCGCATTGCTGCTTTACCGGTGCTGCCTGAGCCCATGAACGGATCGAGCGCGGTGCCGCCCGCCGGAGTGATCAAACGAAGCAAGTAGGCCATCAGGTCGGTGGGCTTCACCGTTGGGTGCGTGTTGCCGGTGGTGGCAGCGTTCTCAACTTTACGTAACGTGTTGCCGCGTTTGAATTGGGGACCTGGGTTGATCAGGCCTTCGTGCCGATCGGCGCGGCTCGTCTTGGCGCAGTAGAAGAAGCGGGCGGCGCTGCCGGTGTCGCCGTGAAATGCCCCAGCCACTCGATCGCGCTTGCCAGTGATCTCGCCAGTACTCGCCGCGCTGGCTTCGTTACCGCGCACTGGTGCGCTGGCGCCGGCCTCCGTCGGAAACATCGCAACCACACAGTCGCTTCCGTCGTGAATCAGATTGGCTGGCCAGCGCCCGGCCTTTCGCTCGCCGGTGAATTCCACGTCCTGCTTCCATTTGCCAGTTTCATTGACGTTGTGTCCTGGTGCCATCCGCTTCTGGGTGTATTGGCCGCCGGCGGCATCCGGCCCGTGAATGCGACAGGCGTCTACGTTGATTGGTCCGGTGCCATGTTCCAGAGCATTGGCCGCAACCGTACCTGTCAGCGGCTTGCGGGCCATGCAGATTGGTTCATGCGCCGGTTTGAGAGCGGTGCCCCAGCCTTTGTGGTCACCCTTGAGGTTGTGCGACTTGGGAAAGCCTGAACCGAACACCCACATGATCTGGTCGCGAATCTCGAATCCCGCCATTTCGATACCCACCGCCATATGGTGGTAGGTGCGAGCTGCGGCGAACGACAGCAGGTGTCCGCCGGGCTTAAGTACCCGAAGCGCCTCCGTTGCCCACTCTAGGGTGAAGGACTGGAAGGCGCGCATGCCGTTGGGCGTCAGATCGTACTTGCCAGCCTCGGCCGCAACTGAGCGATGTCCGCCATTCGGGCCGCACGCTGAAGCATGTGACGGCATGCTGGCCCGGTAGGCGGCGCGGTCTTCGATATCCTGGCCATCCCAGCTCTTGCCCATGAACCGAATACCGTAGGGTGGATCGGTCACGACGCTGTCGACCGAGTTGTCAGGTATCTGCCGCATCAGCTTCAGGCAGTCGCCAACCAGTATCTGGAGGGAAGGGGTCATAAGTGATTTCCAGTCAGGCGCCTGCCTCGCCGGCTGGCGTGATTCGTTGAAGTGGGCTATTGGTTTATGCTCGATGCAGCCTGACGGGAGACTGACATGAGATTGCAAAGCGACATCGATGCACTCGCGGCGATCGAGGAAGACGCCAGAGCGATGCTGAAGCGAATAGGAATTCCCGACGACAAGCAGAAACTGGAGGTGATTATTTGCTTGCGGCAGATAATTGAGTTTGCTACCTACGGGCAGTCGATTGACCTATTCACAGACAATTCAGCGCAATAAGTGAGGGCGGTTAGGCACGCCTGGCTTTGAAGTAGCACATGGCCTTCGAGCTATAGCAGTTGTCTTGCAGGTCTTCGTAGGCCTTGTACTTGGCTTGACTGCGCGTGGCTGCCCAGACTGTCTTCACCCAGTGGCGGGCGTCGCCGATGTAATGCTCAACATCGAACCAATCGACCCATGGAGGGATGACTTTCCACTCCTTGAGCGGCAGGGTATCGGCCATTTCGCCGTACTGCATTTCGTGGGTTGGGTGGTGGTTCCGGATACGCTTCTTCGGGTCTTCGTCCAGAACTACGCCGATGTAGTGGTCGCGATCAGCGAGGATGACACCGGGTTTTCCGTAGGCGATGACACGGCGACCGACTTCGGCAGGCACCTGATAGTGCTGCCGGACGTATGCGCAGTTATAGCTCATGGGTTGTCTCCAGTCGGGCGCCGCCCTCCGTGACCTGATGCGAAAAGAGGCTGAGTGTTATCTATGCGCAGATGGCCCGCGACGAAGCCAAAAAATGTGCTGTGTTATGGCAATTTAATTTCGTTGTGCTACCACTGTGTTTGAACAAACTCTGTTCAATCTCAGCGAATGGACTCGACGCATGATCAAAAAAATTATTTTCGCGCTTGCTTTCTTTGTTTTCGCTGGATGCGGTACATCACCACTTAGCGAAAAACAGTTATTAGCCGTTTCGCAAACTCAAACAGGCCGAGCGGATAATGCGATTGCAGAGCCAGTCATTCAGGCTGCAATTGATGATGCGAACTTGGTATGCAGCGAGGTATTAGGTTCGAGAAGCGCCCTAGCCGAGAAAAGATCGAAAAAAAACTTATGGATATCTCTTGGTGGACTCGTAGCTGGCGCCGTGGTGGCTCCAGCTCTGATTAGTGCAAATGCAGCAGCTAATGCGCCATGGATCGCGGCCTTCAGCGGGATGGGCGGCGCAGCTAACATGGCCACGAGAACCATTGATGAAGCGGGATTTAGTGGAGCAGCTGATGCTCAAGTCATGAACAGTATTAGTGCAAGCGTGAAGGAAAAAATGATCGTGGCTATGATAGAGCCAAACGGTCCCAAGGCCAGGTATGAGGCCGCCATTGCTGCCAAAGCGGAATGTCTTTACTACCCCAGGTATGTATACAAGCTGCCATCAGACCCATCACCCGTCCCACCAGTTAAGTAAAGGCGGGCTATGCAGCTCATCAGTGTGAGGTAAGACATCAGTTCGGAGGGAAGTGCTCGTCGCCCGGGTCTTTGCGTAATTCGCGCAGGCTTTCATTCAAAAAAAATGCGCGACACGTTTTCGCTAAACACGATTTCGTGTCGCGGAATGCATAGATACTCGGTGGAGCCTTCGGGTCCGGCCGCATGCGCACACAGAATCAGCAGCTCAATCGCATGCTTGTGGCTGGCCCCGTGCAGGCTCTTGGCAATCTCATTCAGCTGATCGAGAGCACCAGGCCTGACGTGATGTCGGATCAATCCAGGTGGTGTCGACGAAAGCTCTACTGCTGCCTGCGATAGAGCCGCAACCGGGTCAGCATTCAAGATCAGCAGTTGCAACACCTCGCCAGCTTCCTCGATTTCGTTCCAGCGCATCAGATCGGCCAGCATCTCCGTGATGCCGTGGCGCACTTTGTGGCGTAGCTCCACCTCGAGCTTCGCCACCCGCTTCAGTGCCGTCTTGGCCGATCGCTCCTTCCCACTCTTGGCCATGGTCTACCTCTTCAATTCCGCTGGCCGGCAGGCCCAGCCAAGGCTGTCGGCGTCTTTGATTTACTACTCGCTTGATCTTGCTCATGCCGCTGCGTTCACCAGGGTTACGCCGGCCATGCTGAACAGTGAACCTTGCTGTGCAACCAGAGCATCCAACGCTTCCCATTTCACGGTCAGCACGCTGAGCGGTGCGAGGCCACCGGCAACCGCGTGCACCAGCGCTTCAAGGTCCGTGACTTCCGCTCGGTAGGTCACCGGCTTTGCTGTGGCCACTGCGGGCTTCGCAATTGCAGCAACCGCTGGAGCGGCTCTCATCGAGGAGGCGGTCGGTGCTGGTTGTGCAGGTGCCGGCTCGATGACAGCCTTTGCTTTCGCTTCGTCTTCGATCCGCTGCAGCTCTTCCTTCCGAATCCGCTCCCGTTGAGCTTCAGCCTTCACTTCTTCGGCTTTCTGATGCTCCGAGATCCGCACCTTGATCAGCGCGACCAGGTCGTCATTGGCCTTAAGCACCAGCTGCTGGAGGTCGTTAAACAAGAATGTGTGGCTTGCGGCGAGTTCGTCATAGCTGGCCAAGTTGACGCGGATGCTGTCGCCGGTCTGGCTGGCAGCGATCTTCGCCCGGGCCAGCTCTGAGTCGGCGGCATCGCGCAGGCTGCTGATGCTCTTCTTGCCTTTGATGGCGCCGGCGAAGTCTGCCGTCACCGCAGGCATGCGAGCCTTACCGCCCAGTGACGCGTTGATCTGGTCGATGTGGATTTGTAGTGCCTTGGCCGCACCCATGATGATGTCTTCGCGGATGCTGACCTTTCGAGCCTTGACCAGCTTGTCGAGCATCAGGCGCTTGGTGCGTGCCTCGGCGCTGATCTCGTCGATGGTGCGGAAGAGGGCGTCGATGCTTTCGGTTTGGCTCAGTGCGTGTTGCTTGGCCGCAGCCAGGCGCTCTTCAACATCACCGCACCACTTGACCGTCTTCTCGGCATCGGCGAAGTGCTGGTCGGTTTCCAATTCGGTGTTGATCGCCGCAAAGACTGCCAACGAGTGAGCCTTGAACTGCTCCAGATTGCTGGCGGTGACCATGCCGGTGACTTCGATGCGCAGTGCGGGAAGGCTTTCAGGTGTCTTGCCGACGGCCTCAGGCAGAACCTCGGCAGGTGTGAAGTCGAGCAGGTCGGCTTGGAACTGCTTCCACCCGGCAACGAGTGTCGCGGCGCGACCCGGTATCGGCGTGTATTCCATCGATACGAAATTGTCCTCGGTGCCATCGGAACAAACGAAGATCACTTTCTCCGCGCCGCTCACCAGCAGTTGCTGTTCGAGCTGCCAGTAATAGTGCGGGTCGAGGGTACCGGCCAGCACATCAGCGGCGAGCTGTTCGTTCCACATTTTGTGTTCGAACAATGTCTCGCCGAGCATGGTGCAACCATCGAGCGAGGCGAGCAGGTCACCCTCGGTACCGACAACGGGGAACAGGTCTTCGCCTATTCGTTCTTCCAAGATTGGCCGCGCCATTGCTTCGGCTTCATGGCCCTTGTCGAACAGGTATTTCTGCACCCACCACGACACGTCGCGGTCGAGGCCGGTCTTCTTGGCGTGGAGCAGTTCGGTACGCTTCATCTGCTTCGACGCGCCCATCATCGCCGGGGCTTCGGAGGCGGTGAAGTAGTTGGCGCGGAGCGCATGCCAGGCTTCGGAGCCCTGAGCGACGTTATGGATTTTCATTCTTGCTCTCCTTCAATAGGTGCGAGGGCGTTGATCTTTTCGATCTGTTCTTCACTCAGGGTGAATTTGCTGCTGACGGTTGCGATCAGGTGGCCAGGTGATGACTTGCCGGCGTCGACCGCGATCTGCCATTTCGGCAGGTTCTCGGTGAGCTTTTCTTCGGGATAGGGGGGAAGCTCGGCGGTGCCCCGAGTCTTTGTCGGAGAAACATCACGGATGATTGGCGCAGACTCTTCGAGCTCATCGGGGCTGTACACGCCAAGGATCACGTCGGGGCAATAGAGGCGGGACCAGCGCTTGGTGGCGAGGTAGGCCAGCTGTTGGCGGGGATCATCGGCCCAGAGCGTGCTGTTGCGAGTGCGGGCCTGAGCCAGCAGCAGCTCCAGAACGCGAGGCTCGTCCTCGCCGCGGAACGTGGCCCAGACCTTCACGCCCAAGCCTTCTTCGTCTTCCAACTTCCAGCCTGGCTGGCGGTACTGCTTTCCTTCGGTATTGGTCTTGATGTCGAACTTACCGATCACCTTTTCCCAGGCGCCGTACCACTCGTAATGCAGACGGTCCAGCACTGGTGCGCAGGTGGTGATCACCGCGTTGACCAACTGAGCTTCGTAACCGAGCACGCCATTCACCAGGTGCGTTTTCTGCGCGACCGCAAACGGGTTCATCTTCCATTGCATCGACTGCATCACCACAGCGAGACAGTCAGCCGAGTTTCCGTTGAAGTGCTTGGGCACTGTGGCGCGGCCGGTGGCCATGACATCAGCTAGGCGCATCATTTTGTCGAGGCTGTCGCCGTCGAGTACCAGTGCGCTGGTGCTGGTCGCAGCATGAGGAAGAATGTGTAGCGTTTGTTCGTGCGCCACTTGCGCCACGCTTTGAGCAGACATGAGTGTCTCCCGCGCCATCCTTGCGGGGCGCTGTGAAATTGGATTCGAGTTACTTCGGTGCGATCAGATCGGCCAGGGTGATCAGTGCAAGCCAGCCAGACCAGCCGTGAAGGGAGGTTGCGACGCTGCGCCAGATGAGGTGGCAGGTCGTCATGCAGACTCAACGAGCGATAGAAGGCGCTCGCCCAGCTTGATCTTGGCCGCGACCTGCTCTCGAGTGACGCCGGCGATCTGGGCGACCTCAGTCAGTGGCAGGCCTTCACGTCGAAGCTTCGCGCAGCGTTTGGCCAGGCTTTGACCGCGTAGATGTGCGCCGTGGCCGCTCACTGCTCACGCTCCAGTTGAGCAACTCGGTAACGCAGCACCTGCAGGACGCGACCGCCATAACCAGGCTCGGCGTACTGCTCAAGCGGGGCACCGAAGAACCCGCGCCGTTCGGCCAAGCCATAGGCTTCGCGCAGGTTGTGTGCTGTGACGTCTTCGAGCTGTTCGTCGATCAGCGTTTTTACTGGTGATGTGGTCATGATGCCTCCTTGCGCTGCTGGCAGATTTCCCGCAGCCGCTTGCAGTAGTGGTTGAACTCGTCAGTGGTGATCGCGCCATCGGTGAAGAGGCGCGTAATCAGTGCCTGGACCAGCAGGCTGATGTCCTCTGCGCCGGATGGGGCGGCGACGCCATCAAGGGCTTGGTCGATCAGGATGTGAGGGCTCACAGATCGCCATCCACTTCGTCTTCCCTCGCTTCTCGCTCGGCGGCAACCGCGTCGGCGGCGTAGGGCCTGAGCATGGCCATTGCGATTTTTTCGACGGTTTCGACCGGTCGCTGCTCGCCGAGAAGGTCGGCGGCATGTGTGTGAGCTTCGCTCTGGCTGCCAACGATGGACGCAAGCACGATGCGTGCGAATGAATCTCGCTGGTCCAAGCCATCAATCTGGCGCTGGTTGAGATGTCCTTGCAGGTACGTGGCGTATTGATCGGCAGTAATCACGCGAGCCGCGCCAGATCGACGCTTCCAGGTGACATCGGAACCACATACCAGTTGCTCGGCGGAGTGCTCAAGCCACTCTGTTTCCGCGCGAGTTCAGACGATTGGGGTAGGACAGAGGAACGCTGGGAAGGCTTTAACACCGTCCCTGCAAAAGACTACGAGTTTTATCGTAAACGCTCCGAAGCGATGATCCCCATGTGCAAGTGTGGAAGCAGGAATGTGGTTACGGACAGAACTCCGTTATCTTAAAGCCAAAGCTTGCCGGTTACGTCTCCGGCGCGGACTTCCACCGCCGTGTTGATTCCCTGGGTTGATGCAGGTGGGCGGTTATAAGCCGCAGTTTCGTCCGCATCGGAGATCGCTCGAATCCCTTTGAGTGTTGCCCGTCTACGCCGCGACAAAATCCGCTCTGGCTCGGGACAAGGTGGCCACCCTGCTATCACGACAGAGGGGCGAGCGATCTCCGATGCGCTCTCGTCGAGAGGATCGGGCAGTTTTCGTCAGGCTGACGTGGCGCTGGTTGGTCAGTCATCGAATCCATAGGAGAAGTCGTCTGGATCGCAGTCGATCACCAGAATAGCGTTGCCGAAGTAAAGGGACGCGAGCATGCGTTCCCACTTCGTGCGAATTCGCATGTTGATTGCCACTTTGTTGTCATCGAGCTTGGCGCTCATCACTTCACCGAACTGTTCTTTCGCGCGGAACCGATCACCAGTTTCGCGCTCACCTTTGATATGAACGTGAAGCGAATGCTTCAGGCTATGAATACCGCGCTCGCCGGAACTATAAATGCGCCGATCTCGACTGCCTTCCGGCTCAGGGTCGAATGCGATGTAGAGGAACTCAGACGAATAGGAGCTGCTTTCTTCGAATCGGATTTCTGGTGAACTCCAGCGCTCTTCGGCGGCCCGCTCTTTGTGCTCATCGATGAACTCATCGAGCAAGGATTTCAGCGAAACCTCGCCGGTAAGTAGTCCGTCGGCAGAAAGAAGCTCGGTGATGCTCTTGTCGGCGTGCTCCAAGATGACCGAGCCCATGGCCGCCTCTTCCCAGCGCTGACGCAGGGCGTTGGCGATGAGCGAGTTGTAACGCTGAAGCTCGAACATGTCGGAAACGTTCGCCGGTAGGGCAGCCTTTACCGCTTCTTTGATCTGGCCTGAGAAGTCACCGTAGGAGCGGAATGCATCCTCGACGACGGACTTGAACATCTTTTCAATACCTTCGTCGATCAGCTCGCGCGGTCGATCGGATGCAGCATAAGTGGCGACCCGCTCGGCCAGAAGCTGCTGAAGTGTTTGTTCGCTCATTTGGTGCTCCGTGCTTGATCGGTTGATTTCCCATCTGGCCCTGTCACCAAGGCCAGCCAGTGAAACCTGTGTTTCGGTCATACGGCCAGAGCAGGGCATTCGGCCCGCCGCACCATCCGGACTTGAGCTGTACGACGATCAGGCACGCGGCGATCACGGCGCATCAACTCGTCATCGAGCATTGAGTGAATGGCGACCAGCGCCGCCAGGACAAAGCACATCGGCGTGATGATCTGCCGCTTCATCGCCTCAGCCACCAGGGCGGTGCGCCGCGTGACGCCGAGCTTGAACATCGCATTGGTGAGGCGCTTTTTAACGGTGCCGGCCTCGATGCCTGCCTCTCGGGCGATCTCTTTCGAGGTGAATCCCTGGGCAATCCAGAGAAGGAACTGAAGCTCTCGCGGTGCAAGGCCGCGACCGAGGTGACCCTTCCATGCGCCGTTGATGATTGTCGCTTCCATCGTAGTGACTCCCGGTTGGTTTCCCGCTGCACCCGGCAGGCCAGGTGTAGTGGTGAAACTGTTCGTAAAACGCCCGGTCACGCTACTGGCGTCAGACCGGGGTTATTGCGTCAGCGATGTTTTGCCTTTCCCCGCTACTGATTGCAGGTCCGGCGCGTCTTTGGTCTGGCGTCGGGACTTCCTGTTCACCCAGCTTGATCAGCGTTGCCAGGTGGTCATTGGTGCTTACAACATGCGACGTACAGTCCCTGGCGCCTGTTTAAGTRGGCACACCGCATGAGGTCCGGCGCTCCTCATAGCCGAGGCTCAGAGCGCTAATTTTGAATCTGTCTCGCGCCGCTTACCGGGTCATTCGCCAGTTCGGTCAACACCTCGACAGCCGTATGGGGTATCCCATCGTGGGCAGGCTTTCGTGCCTGTCTGTCGCCGGTCGCCAGTAGTGGCAGCGCAATTTTGTTCACCTGACTTTCTCTCGCCCCACAGGTGTGGCC
>NZ_JBFTLU010000187.1:0-8035 GCF_056396605.1 Pseudomonas sp. 05T35 | reverse complement strand
CATAAGCGCTGGCACGCAGCTCATCGAGGCTCAAATGGTGATAATCGGCCAACCAGCGCAACACGGTATCGGCAGAAAGCTGATCCTGTTCTATATAGAGTTCACTGCGATTGCAGGTGGAGAGGATCGCAGCTTCGCGGCTGTCGGTGAGTCGGCAGAGCTGCTGCAAGGCCTCAACCAGCTGTTCCGGGGTAAAAGCCACGCGCTCGCGGACGTCTACGGAAGCAGTCTTGTGGTTAATACCGAGTGCAAGGAAGGCCATTCAAGATCGCTGATGATGTCGAGAAGCCGACAATTGTCCTACTTCGCCTGACTCAGAACAACCATTGCCGACTATTGTCCTGATACCTTGCCTCTATACAGGTGCTCGAGCACCTGCACAGGGATTGAGTTCAACGGCAAATTGACAGGCCGGTTATGTTTGGTCGAAGGCTTGTGTCATGATGATCCGACCGCAGGTTAGTCGTCCTCTTCCCCTATGAATAGATCTTCCGCGTTGCTCCTCGCTTTTGTCTTCCTCAGCGGCTGCCAGGCCTTGGCACCCGTTTCGCCGAGCGGCACGCCGCCGGTCGAAGGCAGCACGAAAGCCCCTGAAAAGCCCAAGGTTTACAGCTCGTTCAGCGAAGACACGATCTTCAGCCTGCTGAGCGCGGAACTGGCTGGCCAGCGCAATCGTTTCGACATCGCGCTGGACAACTACGTGACCCAGGCCGTCAATACCCAGGACCCGGGCATCTCCGAGCGAGCCTTTCGCATCGCCGAATACCTTGGCGCCGATCAGGCAGCGCTTGATAGCTCGCTGATCTGGGCGAAAAACGCGCCGAACGACCTCGAAGCACAGCGCGCCGCCGCCGTGCAACTGGCCCGCGCCGGGCGTTATGACGACTCCATGGCCTATATGGAGAAGGTTCTGCTGGGCAAGGGCGATACTCACTTCGACTTCCTCGCCCTGTCTGCGGCCGATACCGATCAGGACACCCGCAACGGCCTGATGAAAAGTTTTGACCGTTTGCTGCTGCGCCATCCGAAAAACAGCCAACTGATTTTCGGCAAGGCCCTGTTGCTGCAACAGGACGGTGACACCAAGGGTGCACTGGCACTGCTTGAGAAAAACCCTCCGCAAGACGGTGAAATCGCCCCGATTCTGTTGCGCGCACGCCTGCTGCAAAGCCTTAACCGTGGCAAAGAAGCGCTGCCGCTGCTGGAAAAAAGCATCCGCAAATACCCGGACGACAAACGCTTGCGCCTGACGTATGCCCGCATGCTGGTCGAACAGGACCGCATGAACGACGCCAAAGAGCAGTTCTCAAGCCTGGTCCAGCAGTATCCGGAAGACGACGAGTTGCGCTATTCCCTGGCACTGGTTTGCCTGGAAGCCAAGGCCTGGAAGGAAGCCAAGGGTTATCTGGAAGACCTGATCGCCCGGGAAAGCCATGTCGACTCGGCCCACCTGAACCTGGGTCGCATCGCCGAAGAACGCAACGACCCGCAAGGCGCCCTGATCGAGTACGCACTGGTCGGCCCGGGCAACGACTATTTGCCGGCGCAACTGCGTCAGTCCGACATCCTGATGAACAACGGACGCACCGCCGAAGCCCAAAGCCGTTTGGCCAGAGCACGCGACGAACAACCGGATTACGCGATCCAGCTGTATCTGATCGAAGCCGAAACCCTGTCTGCCAACAAGCAGGATGATCGCGCCTGGGCCGTTCTCGATAAAGGCTTGAAGCAGTATCCGGACGATCTGAATCTGCTTTATACCCGGGCCATGCTCGCGGAAAAACGCAATGACCTGGCGCAGATGGAAAAAGACCTGCGACTGATCATCAAGCGTGATCCGGACAACGCCATGGCGCTGAATGCCCTCGGTTACACCCTGTCCGACCGCACCACGCGTTATGACGAAGCCAAGACCTTGATCGAGCACGCGCACCAGCTGAACCCGGAAGACCCGGCCGTTCTCGACAGCCTCGGCTGGGTGAATTACCGCCTGGGCAACCTCGATGTAGCCGAACGCTACTTGCGCCAGGCCCTGGAGCGTTTCCCCGATCAGGAAGTCGCGGCGCACCTGGGTGAAGTCCTGTGGGCCAACGGCAAGCAACGCGAAGCCAAACAAATCTGGGGCAAATTCCTCAAGGAACAACCCGACAGCCCTACCCTGCGCAGCACCATCAAGCGCCTGACCGGTTCCGAGACTCTTTAAAATCATGTTTTTGCGCCACATCATCGTTTTCAGCTTCATCGCCCTGCTCGCCGGCTGCGCGGGCTTTGGCGCCCGTGAATCCGTCGAGGGCCACGGCAATTCCGCGCAATGGCGCGTGCACAAACAGCAATTGACCAGCCTCGATGGCTGGCAAATCAACGGCAAGGTCGGTATCCGGGCCCCGAAAGACTCGGGCAGCGGCACCGTGTTCTGGCTACAACGACAGGACTACTACGATATTCGCCTGTCCGGCCCGCTGGGTCGCGGCGCGGCACGCTTGACCGGTCGTCCCGGCCAAGTGTCGCTGGAAGTGGCCAACCAGGGCCGCTTTGAGGCGCCAACGCCTGAAGCCCTGCTCGAAGAACAGTTGGGCTGGAAACTGCCGGTTTCGCATTTGGTCTGGTGGGTTCGCGGATTGCCCGCACCTGACAGCAAAAGCCGCCTGAACCTGGATGCCGACAGTCGCCTGGCCAATCTCGAGCAGGATGGCTGGCAAGTCGAGTACCTCAGCTACATCCAGCAAAACGGTTATTGGCTGCCCGAGCGGATCAAACTGCACGGCACCGACCTTGATGTCACGCTGGTGATCAAGGACTGGCAACCTCGCAAATTGGGGCAATGACATGCCTGCTACTCGCCTGACCCTGCCCTCGCCGGCAAAACTGAATTTGATGCTGCATATCCTGGGTCGCCGTGAAGACGGCTACCACGAGTTGCAGACGCTGTTTCAATTTCTCGATTACGGCGACGAAATCACCTTCGCCGTACGCGATGACGGTGTCATTCGTCTGCACACCGAATTCGAAGGCGTCCCTCACGACAGCAACCTGATCGTCAAAGCCGCCAAAAAACTTCAGGAACAGTCCGGTTGTTCGCTGGGCATTGATATCTGGATCGAAAAAGTCCTGCCCATGGGCGGTGGAATCGGTGGCGGCAGTTCGAATGCGGCCACCACGCTGCTGGGCCTCAATCATCTCTGGCAACTGGACTGGGACGAGGATCAACTGGCCACGCTGGGCCTGACACTCGGCGCCGACGTCCCGGTTTTCGTGCGTGGACACGCGGCTTTCGCCGAAGGCGTGGGAGAAAAGCTCACCCCTGTAGACCCGGAAGAACCGTGGTATCTCGTACTGGTGCCGCAAGTATCTGTAAGTACAGCAGAAATTTTTTCAGATCCGCTGTTGACACGTAACTCTTCTCCCATTAAAGTGCGCCCCGTTCCCAAGGGAAACAGTCGAAATGACTGCTTACCGGTGGTAACAAGGCGTTATCCAGAGGTACGTAACGCTTTGAATTTCTTAGGTAATTTTACCGAAGCAAAACTCACCGGAACTGGAAGTTGTGTGTTTGGGGGCTTCCCAAGCAAAGCTGAAGCTGATAAAGTCTCGGCCCTTCTTACAGAGACCCTTACAGGGTTTGTAGCGAAAGGAAGCAACGTTTCGATGTTGCATCGCAAGCTGCAAAGTCTGCTCTAAAAGAACCGGGTACTGGGTACTCGTTGCAACAGATACAGGGGCGTCGCCAAGCGGTAAGGCAGCAGGTTTTGATCCTGCCATGCGTTGGTTCGAATCCAGCCGCCCCTGCCATTTTCCTATACTCATCCAGGTTACCCTCAGCCTTCAGGTACTGCGCGTGTCCAAGATGATGGTCTTTACGGGGAACGCTAACCCCGATCTGGCTCGGCGTGTTGTACGTCAGCTGCATATCCCTCTCGGTGACATTTCTGTCGGTAAGTTCTCCGACGGCGAAATCACTGCCGAGATCAATGAAAACGTCCGCGGTAAAGACGTCTTCATTATTCAGCCGACTTGCGCTCCGACCAACGATAACCTGATGGAACTCGTCGTGATGGCTGATGCCTTCCGTCGTTCCTCAGCCACTCGAATCACTGCGGTGATCCCCTACTTTGGTTATGCCCGTCAGGATCGCCGTCCGCGTTCCGCACGTGTGGCTATCAGCGCGAAAGTCGTCGCTGACATGCTTACCGTAGTCGGCATCGATCGTGTTCTCACGGTTGATTTGCATGCTGACCAGATCCAGGGCTTCTTCGATATTCCGGTAGATAACATCTACGGCTCCCCGGTACTGGTGGATGACATCGAAGATCAACGCTTCGAAAACCTGATGATCGTGTCCCCGGACATTGGCGGCGTCGTGCGTGCACGTGCTGTTGCCAAATCCCTGGGCGTGGATCTCGGGATCATCGACAAGCGCCGTGAGAAAGCCAATCACTCTGAAGTGATGCATATCATCGGTGATGTCGAAGGGCGTACCTGTATTCTGGTTGACGACATGGTCGATACCGCCGGCACCCTGTGCCACGCGGCTAAAGCCTTGAAAGAGCATGGCGCTGCCAAAGTCTTTGCCTACTGCACACACCCTGTGCTGTCGGGTCGGGCCATCGAAAACATTGAAAACTCCGTGCTGGACGAGCTGGTGGTGACTAACACCATCCCGCTGTCCGCTGCAGCACAAGCCTGTGCACGTATCCGTCAACTGGATATCGCACCGGTAGTTGCCGAAGCGGTTCGCCGCATCAGCAACGAAGAATCGATCAGCGCGATGTTCCGCTAAGGGCCCTGCCCTTCGGATACATCTCGATGACGAAAAGCGCCCCGCCCCGGCATAACCTGTCGGGGCGGGGCTTTTTTGCCCATATCGCCTTTAGCGCTGGTCGCAAACGCTGGGGCGAATGTGGTTATTTTGGAGATACAACATGAACGATTTTACTCTGAATGCTGAAGTGCGTTCCGACCTGGGGAAAGGTGCGAGCCGCCGCCTGCGTCGTCTCGCAAGCCTGGTTCCAGCTGTAGTTTACGGTGGCGAAAAAGCCCCTGAATCCATCAGCATGCTGGCCAAAGAAGTTGCCAAACTGCTCGAAAACGAAGCGGCCTACAGCCACATCATCGAGCTGAATGTTGGCGGCACCAAGCAAAACGTAATCATCAAAGCTCTGCAGCGTCACCCGGCCAAAGGCCACGTGATGCACGCTGACTTCGTACGCGTTGTTGCTGGCCAGAAACTGTCCGCTCACGTTCCTGTGCACTTCGTCAACGAAGCTGCTGCAGTGAAAAAAGGCGGCGAAATTTCGCACGTTGTTGCTGAAGTTGAAGTTTCCTGCCTGCCAAAAGACCTGCCTGAATTCATCGAAGTCGACCTGGCTAACGCCGAAATCGGTTCGATCATTCACCTGTCCGACCTCAAGGCCCCTAAAGGCGTTGAGTTTGTTGCTCTGGCTCACGGTAACGACCTGGCTGTTGCCAACGTTCACGCTCCACGTGTTGCTCCAGAAGCTGCAGAAGGCGCTGCAGAGTAATTCACTCTGTACGCCGGAGTGAGCAAATAACATCGCGGACTGGAACGTAGCGAGAAAGCGGGCGGGAACGCGAAGTTTACATACTGGTAAATGAGCATTTTTTGTCCACTTTCGCCGCACACACCTATTGCGACGATGTTATCCACCACTCCAAAGAAGGGCCCCTGATGTGACTGCCATAAAACTGATCGTTGGCCTGGGAAATCCAGGCGCCGAATACGAACAGACCCGGCATAACGCAGGGGCCTTTTTTGTTGAGCGCATCGCGCAAGCACAAGGCGTCAACCTTGTGGCCGATCGCAAATATTTCGGCCTGACCGGGCGCTTCTCGCATCAGGGTCAGGATGTTCGTCTGCTGATTCCCACCACCTACATGAACCGTAGCGGCCAGGCCGTGGCGGCTCTTGCCGGTTTTTTCCGGATCAAACCGGAAGAAATACTGGTGGCGCATGACGAACTCGACTTGCCACCCGGCGTTGCCAAGCTCAAGCAGGGCGGCGGGCATGGCGGTCACAACGGGTTGCGCGACATCATCGCGCAACTGGGCAATCAAAATACCTTTTACCGCTTGCGGCTCGGTATTGGCCACCCAGGCGTTGCCAGTATGGTTTCAAACTTTGTCCTGGGTCGTGCGCCACGCGCCRAACAGGAAAAACTCGATGCCAGCATCGACTTTGCCCTCGGCGTGCTGCCGGATATCCTCGCCGGAGAATGGAACCGCGCGATGAAAAACCTGCACAGCCAGAAGGCCTGACTCTAACTCCTAGGGGAAACACCATGGGATTCAATTGCGGCATCGTCGGCCTGCCTAACGTCGGCAAGTCCACCCTGTTCAACGCCCTGACCAAATCCGGTATCGCGGCCGAGAACTTCCCCTTCTGCACCATCGAACCGAATACCGGTATCGTGCCGATGCCGGACAAGCGTCTGGAGGCCCTGGCGGCCATCGTCAATCCAAAGCGCATCCTGCCGACCACCATGGAATTCGTCGACATCGCTGGCCTGGTTGCCGGCGCCTCGAAAGGTGAAGGTCTGGGCAACAAGTTTCTGGCCAACATCCGTGAAACCGATGCCATCGCTCACGTGGTCCGCTGCTTCGAAGACGAGAACGTGATTCACGTTTCCAACAGCGTCGACCCGAAACGCGACATCGAGATCATCGACCTTGAACTGATCTTCGCCGACCTCGACRGCTGCGAGAAGCAACTGCAGAAAGTCACCCGCAACGCCAAGGGCGGTGACAAGGACGCCGTGGTTCAGAAAGGTCTGCTGGAGCAGTTGATCGCTCACTTCACCCTCGGTAAGCCTGCGCGCAGCCTGATGAAGAACATGAGCACCGATGAGAAAGCGGTGATCCGTGGCTTCCACCTGCTGACCACCAAACCGGTCATGTACATCGCCAACGTTGCCGAGGACGGCTTCGAAAACAACCCGATGCTGGACGTGGTCAAGGCCATCGCCGAAGAAGAAGGCGCAATGGTTGTGCCGGTCTGCAACAAGATCGAAGCGGAAATTGCCGAGCTTGAAGACGGCGAAGAAAAAGACATGTTCCTCGAAGCCCTGGGCCTCGAAGAACCTGGCCTGAACCGTGTAATCCGCGCTGGCTACGAAATGCTGCACCTGCAGACCTATTTCACCGCCGGCGTTGAAGAAGTCCGCGCCTGGACCGTCCGCGTCGGTGCCACCGCACCACAAGCTGCTGGCGTGATCCACACTGACTTTGAGAAAGGCTTCATTCGCGCCGAAGTCATCGCCTACAACGACTTCATCCAGTACAAGGGCGAAGCCGGTGCCAAAGAAGCCGGTAAATGGCGTCTGGAAGGCAAGGATTACATCGTCAAAGACGGCGATGTGATGCACTTCCGCTTCAACGTCTAGCGTTGTTGGAATCGAAAAAGCCGCGTTGATTCGCGGCTTTTTTGTGGGCGTTATATCGACCTGCTATGCGCGACTAGAACAGATAGCCCATGTAGATCGCGGCGCCTCCACCGGCCTGCACACCAGCGTTCATGCCGGCCATGACCACCGCCCCCTTGGCCGACTGCAGCAACTGCCGGTTGACCGTGGAGGAGGCAATGAGCGAGGTCGCCGGGTTGGAGCTCAGAACCGCCGCCAACGCCAGCAGCTCGGGATCAAGCCCGAACAACAGGGCCGTGGCCGAACCGCCGACCACCAGCCCTGCCCGCCACCAAGGCTACGGTCAGACCGCCACCGCTGTCGGTCTGATACTGCCAGCGACTCTCATTGAGCGGGATCGGGATGTTGTAGCTCATCGTTCAAAGTCCTTTATGTGAATGAACTGCGCCGCGACCGCACTGGCGGTTAACCCTTAACAGGCCGGCAAGGGTGAACAGCAGACCAATACAACCCAGTACCCCTGGAGTGGCCCACAGTGCGGCAGGGGTATCGACCACGGCGCTACTGGCCGGCTGCTCGGGCAGGTAATACACCCGCACCGGCTGATCCTGCCGATAGCCAAAAATAAAGCCGCCCTGGGGGTAGGAAATCTTTTCACC
>NZ_JBFTLU010000186.1:0-15459 GCF_056396605.1 Pseudomonas sp. 05T35 | reverse complement strand
GGTCAGGGTCAGGCCGTCCTTGCCCGGCAGGCGAATATCGAGCATCACCAGATCGACAGTCTGGCTCGCCAGAAAGGTTTCGGCGAGTTCCGCCGTGGCGGCGCAATGCACTTCATAACCTTCCTGGGACAGGTAGGCGTGCAGCAGTTCGCGAATCAGCGGATCGTCATCGACGATCAGTACCCGAGGAGCCATCGCTTGGAATCCTGCGTATGCCCGAAGGCGTGTTTCTTATTAGAGTTTTTTCCTGCACTGGCGCCAGAGAGTATCCATTGCTGAACGGACGATCAACAGCCCGTCGTCTGCAAGCAAAAACGCTGGCGCCCACCGGCCTGTAAACCGTCGACCCAGGCTTCGCAAATCTGCATGCCCTGCTCCGGGGTAAAGGTCCCCGGGTTGAGTCCCRACTCCAGCCACAAGCCGTCGAGCAAGGCACTGAGGCTGATGGCCGCAAGATCGGCGTCGAAGTGCTCCCAGCCCTCCTCCTGCGCCAACTCGGTCAGCACCTTGCGCAATATGCCGCGGTACTCGCCATAGGAATGATCGTGCGCCTGGTTGATCGCCTCCGCGGTCTTGACTGCCCCCCAGAACGCCAGCCAGGCGTCCAGCAGTTGCGGGTCCAATATCTCGGCGGAAAACGAGCCGCGGAAGAACGCCGACAAACGCTCGCGGGCATTCGGTGCAGCCTGTTCCATGGCCTCGCGCAGCAGGCTCATGACCCGCCCGGTGATCGACATGTAAGCCTCGGCCACCAGTTCGTCTTTGCCCGAATAGTGATGGCTGATCAGCCCGACCGAAACCCCGGCCTCAGCGGAAATCTTGCGGATCGATGCGCCCTGGAAGCCGTGGCGCTTGAGGCACACCAGTGTTGCCTCGATCAGGTTGGCCTTGCGCAACTCCGGCTCCATGCGGGAAAAACGGGCTTCCTGACTCATGCGCGACACTCTCCATAGATCAATCGGTAGGGACCTCAGCCGGGAAGACCGCGGGCTAAACGACTGTACAGCAAGAGCGACAAAAGTCTCCAGCGTCAGATCCCGGGTTTTCCCGCACGGCTCGGTCAGTCGCCCCGTTGCAATTACTTGCTGGCCCAGGCGTTGAAGCGCTCTTCGAGTTCCTCGCCATGATCGACCCAGAACGGCACGTTCATCGACAGTGCACCCTTGAGGTTTTGCGGGGCAGTCGGCACCCATTGCGCCAGTTTGCTGTCCAGTCGCGCGGCGGCCTGGGTGTTGGTCGGGCCGTAAGGAATCTGCTCGACGTACTTGACCTGGGCATCCGGCTGGTTGGCAAAAGCTATAAATCGCTTGGCCTGATCGACGTGTCTGGAGCCCTTGATGATCGCCCAGTAGTCCATGCCGTACAGGCTCCCCGGCCAGACCAATCCGAGGTGACTGCCGCTTTGCGCGGCAGCAGCCACGCGCCCGCTGTAGGTCGAGGTCATCACCACATCGCCGGCGGTCAGCCATTGCGCCGGTTGCGCGCCGGCTTCCCACCACTGGATATGCGGCTTGAGTTCGGTGAGCTTGGCGAACGCCCGGTCGACGCCCTGCGGAGTGCTCAGCACCTTGTACACGTCCTCGACTTTCACCCCGTCCGCCAGCAAGGCGAACTCCAGGTTGTACACCGCACGTTTGCGCAGCCCGCGTTTGCCGGGAAATTTCTGCACATCCCAGAAGTCGGCCCATGAGGTCGGAGCCTGCGCCAGCTTCTGGGTGTCGTAGGCAATCGCCACGCTCCAGACCAGCGCGGCGGAACCGCATTCCTGCGCGGCCTCGGGGATCAACTGCTCGGCGTGTCCCAGAGCTTTCCAGTCCAGGCGTTCGTACATGCCTTCGTCGCAGCCGCGCATCAGGTCCGGGCCTTCGATCTGCACCACGTCCCAATCGACGTTGCCGGTATCGACCATCACTTTGATCCGGGCCATTTCGCCGTTGTATTCGCTCTGGATCAGCTTGCTCCGATCCGCCGTGCTGAAGGGTTGGAAGAACGCCACATCCTGGGCTTTTTGTCCGGCTCCGCCGTAACCTACCACCACCATCTCCGGTGCTGCCTGAGCGTTGCCAAGGCCAATGGCCAAGGTCAACAACAAGGGATAAAAACCGTGCTTGAGCGTGTTCGATTTCATCAGTGGTTCCTCGTGCAGGTGTCACTCAGGCAATGCCGGCGTGACCCATTTTTTATTGTGGTGAGGTTCGCCCCAGGAGTGGGCGCCAAAACAAGCTACTGCAAGCATAAGTAAAAAAACAAGTTGATTTTTTACTGACGGTAAATTTCTATAGGGCAATAATAACAACGCCGAAAACCCGGCCTTTCGGCTTCAGCCCGCCTGGAGTACCCGTACCATGCCGACCTCGACCCCAGCTTTTGCGCATCTGTTCGAACCCTTGCAGATTCGTGGCAAACGCCTGAAAAACCGCATCATGTCCAGCGGGCATGACACCTCGATGCCCACCGACAACCTGGTCAACGAACAACTGATCGCCTATCACAAGGCACGCGCCGAAGGTGGTGTCGGGTTGATCGTGTTGCAAGTGGCCGGTGTGCATGACAGCGCGCGCTACACCTCGCATGTGCTGATGGCGACCGACGACGCCTGTATCGAGGGCTATCGAAAACTCGCGCAAAGCTGCCACGCCCACGGCACCGTGGTGCTCTCGCAGATCTTCCATCCGGGACGCGAGATCATGGAGTCCAGCGATGGCCTGCTGGCAGTTGCCTATTCGCCTTCGGCAGTACCCAACGAGCGTTTTCGGGTGATGCCGCGCGCGCTTGATCAGGCGATGATCGACGAGATCGTCGCCGGTTATGGTGCCGCTGCCAGGCGCCTGTATCGGGCCGGGCTGGACGGTGTCGAAGTGGTCGCCAGCCATGGTTACCTGCCGGCGCAATTCATCAACCCACGGGTCAACCGCCGCACCGACGACTACAACGGTGACCTGCAACAGCGCCTGCGCTTTTTGCGCGAAGTGATCGCCGCCGTGCGCGCCAACACCGACGAGCAGTTCATCATCGGCTTGCGCATTTCCGCCGATGAGCGCGACCCCGAGGGGCTCACCGAAGACGAGTCGCTGCAAGCGGTCAAATCGCTGCAAGCGCAGCTGGATTATGTGCACATCGTCGCCGGAACCTCGGCGTCGTTGGGTGGCGCGGTGCACATCGTGCCGCCGATGGCGATCGAAGCCGCTTACCTGGCCAAGGAAGCCGGAACCTTCAAGGCCAGCCTGAGCATTCCGTTGTTCGTCACCGGCCGGATCAACCAGCCGCAGGAAGCCGAACTGATTCTGGCGCGTGGCCAGGCCGATGTGTGCGGCATGACCCGTGCGCTGATTTGCGACCCGCAAATGCCCAACAAGACCGACGCCGGCCGCGCCGAAGATGTGCGGGCCTGCATCGCCTGCAATCAGGCGTGCATCGGGCACTTCCACAAAGGTTTGCCGATTTCCTGCATTCAGCACCCGGAAACCGGTCGCGAGCTGCTGTTCGGCCAGCGACAACCGACCACCCAGCGCAAACGCATCATGATTGCCGGCGGTGGTCCGGCCGGGATGAAAGCTGCGGCAGTGGCTGCGCAACGCGGGCATGAGGTGACGCTCTACGAGGCCAGTTCGCAACTCGGTGGGCAAGTGCTGCTGGCGCAACTGTTGCCACGGCGCAGCGAGTTCGGCGGTGCCAGCACCAACCTGCAACGCGAAATGGAACTGGCCGGGGTGCGCGTGGTGCGCAATACCCGGGTCGACCGCGCCTTGGTGGAGCGCGAACAGCCGGACATGGTAATCGTCGCCACTGGCGCCGAGCCCTACTGGCCGGCATTCGAACGCGGCGGTGAGTTGCAGGTGGTGGACGCCTGGCAGGTGCTGCGCGATGAGGTGCAGATTGGCCGTTCGGTGGTGGTGGTCGACTGGCGCTGTGACTGGATCGGCCCCGGCATTGCCGAACGCCTGGTGCGCGCCGGACACCAGGTGCAACTGGCGGTCAATGGCACCCACTGCGGGGAAAACCTGCCGCTGTACGTGCGCGATCAACTGGCCGGCGAACTGCATAAGCTGGGTATCCCGATCACGCCTTATGCGCGGCTTTACGGTTGCGACGACAACACCGTCTACTTGCAACACACCGCCAGCGGCGAACCGATGCTGTTTGAAAACGTCGATACGCTGGTGCTGTGTCAGGGCCATCAGCCGGTGGATACCTTGGGTCTCGAGCTGCAAGGTCTAGTGGAATTTCGGCGGATCCATGTCCTCATCGCGAGCAGGCTCGCTCCCACAATGGACTGCGCGCAACTGACTGGGCCCTTTACCGTTCGGAGCACGCCATGAGCAATAGCAGCAAGATGCCGCCTGCCAGCAGCGCGCCTTCACCAGATAGCGGCGCGGCCGAACCGCATTTTCTCGGCACGCGGATTCGCGGCCTGCGCAAACGTCGGGGCATGACTCTGGCGGAGCTGGCGCACATGAGTGAGTTGACGGCAGGCTACATCAGCCAGCTCGAACGCAACCTCGCCTACCCGTCGATTCCCGCGCTGTTCAACATCGCCCGAAGCCTGGGCGTGACCATCCAGTGGTTCTTCGCCAGCGAAGCCAACACCGCCCCCGAAGACCACGGTTACGTGGTGCGCAAGAACAGCCGCATGAGCGTGCATTACGAAGACGGCATCGTCGACCAACTGCTGACCCCGCAACCCAACCGTCAGCTGGAAATGCTCCATTCACGCTTCCCGCCAGGCACCTACAGCCAACACAGCTACAGCCATGAAGGCGAGGAAGCCGGCTATCTGCTGTCGGGCACTTTCGAGTTGTGGGTCGCAGAGCGTCATTTCCAGCTCAACGAAGGCGACAGCTTCAGTTTTTCCAGCCAGGAACCCCACCGTTATGGCAATCCCGGCGACGTCGATGCGGTGGTGATCTGGGTGATCACCCCGCCTACATTCTAGCGACGCACGCGCCCATTCGACTGAGTGGCGCATGCACGCTTCAAGGTGTCACTCGGCAACTCCTTGAACAGCGCCCGGTAGCTGCTGGAAAACCGCCCAAGGTGCCAGAACGACCAGTTCATCGCCACTTCGGCCACCGTGGTGTCGGTCGCGGTACGGTTGAGCAACTCCCGACGGGCGCTGTTGAGCCGGCGCAAACGCAGCCATTGCGTCGGCGCCATGCCGGTGTAGGTCTTGAACGCGTGTTGCAGCTGACGCAATGACACTTCGGCGACCTGGGAAAGCTCCAGCAAATTGAGGTTCTCTTCCGGCGTATCCGCCGCCCATTCACCGATCCGCTTCATGATCGTTCGCTCCCCTGCCCGGCGCTGCAACGCGCCCTGGTCCAGGCAAACACAGGCGTTGTCGAGAATGAACAGGCAGTCGTCCAGCAGCTGTTGAGTCAGCGCGTCCTTGCTCGGCGGATCGATGGTGTGTGACAGCCGGGTCAAGGTGCCGCTCAGCCAGCGGCTGAACAGCGCGTTCTGCTGCGAATTGAGCGGCGCCATGAACAGGCCTTCCAACCGCTCGACGTTCAGGCCGTTGCGCTGAACGAATTCCGGGCCGAACACCACGGCCACTTCCTGATAGTTCTCTGGGGTGATCCAGATGTTGCGACTTTCGCCGTTCAGCACATACAGCGCGTTGTCACTGCGATCGAAACAGAACGCCAGTGAGCCCGGCGGCGCGCTGAAATTCTGCTCGACGCGGGTGTTCATGCACTCCTCGTAAATCTCCACGCCTTGCAGGTCCAGATAACGCACCAGGCCTGCGAAATGCCCGGGCGACATCTGCTGATAGTGCTGCACCCACCCAGGGGTCGCGCGGATCTGTTCGGCGACATCAGCGGTGTTGAAAGCCTGCACGTGCAAGGGGTTTGACTCTGTCATGGAGTGACCTGTACGCACTTTTTTGGTGCGTTTTGGTGCTGCTTAAAGTGGATAGATGGATCGAAACGCGTCGACCAAGATAGTCGTCAACGCGCTACAGGGAAAGTCTCTCGCCACTTGTACGAGATGCAGAGAGCGACTCTGGCGCTGATAAAACCAACAACGAGGTCTTTATGAATGCCCCTTTCGATCAGCTGTCCTCATGGCTGAAAGAACACAAGATTACCGAAGTCGAATGCGTGGTTAGTGACCTGACCGGTATCGCTCGCGGCAAGATAGCGCCCACCAACAAGTTCCTGCATGAGCGAGGCATGCGCCTGCCGGAAAGTGTGCTGTTGCAAACGGTAACCGGGGACTTTGTCGACGACGACATTTACTACGACCTGCTCGACCCTGCCGACATCGACATGGTTTGCCGGCCGGATTCTTCAGCGATTTACCTGGTGCCGTGGGCGATCGAGCCGACCGCCATCGTGATTCACGACACCTTCGACAAGCTCGGTAATCCGATCGAGCTGTCGCCGCGCAACGTGCTCAAGAAAGTCCTCAAGCTCTATGCCGACAAGGGCTGGCAGCCGATTGTGGCGCCGGAAATGGAGTTTTACCTGACCCAGCGCTGCGAAGATCCGGACTTGCCGCTCAAGGCACCGCTGGGCCGTTCGGGCCGCGCCGAAAGCGGTCGCCAATCGTTTTCCATCGATGCGGCCAACGAATTCGATCCGCTGTTCGAAGACGTCTACGACTGGTGCGAACTGCAAGGTCTGGACCTCGACACGCTGATCCACGAAGACGGCCCGGCACAGATGGAAATCAACTTCCGTCACGGCGATGCGCTGGACCTGGCCGACCAGATCACCGTATTCAAGCGCACCCTGCGCGAAGCGGCGCTCAAGCACAACGTCACTGCGACCTTCATGGCCAAGCCGATCGGCGACGAACCGGGCAGCGCCATGCACCTGCACCAGAGCGTGGTCGACATCGCCACCGGCAAGCCGATCTTCGCCACAGACGACGGGCAGATGAGCGAGCTGTTCCTGCACCACATTGGCGGTCTGCAAAAGTACATTCCGAAACTGCTGCCGATGTTCGCGCCCAACGTCAACTCGTTCCGCCGCTTCCTGCCGGATACCTCGGCACCGGTGAACGTTGAGTGGGGCGAAGAAAACCGCACCGTCGGGTTGCGCGTACCGACTTCCGGTCCCGAGGCCATGCGCGTGGAAAACCGTTTGCCGGGCGCCGATGCCAACCCGTACCTGGCCATCGCTGCCAGCCTGCTATGCGGATACTTGGGAATGATCGAGCGCATCGAACCGAGCGCACCGGTGCAGGGCCGCGCCTACGAGCGACGCAACCTGCGCCTGCCGATCACCATCGAGGATGCACTGGCGTACATGGAAGACTGCCCGACCATCGAGCGTTACCTGGGGGCTAAATTCGTCCGCGGCTACGTCGCGGTCAAGCGCGCCGAACACGAAAACTTCAAGCGGGTGATCAGCTCCTGGGAGCGCGAGTTTCTGTTGCTGAGTGTCTGATCTCTATCAGTTGATGTGACTGCCATGTCCTCATCGCGAGCAGGCTCGCTCCCACAAGGTCCGTGCCTGGCATTGGCCCGGGGGTGCAACAAACAAATCCAGAACATCGAAAACAATCATTCAAAGAGGTGTCGAAATGCGTCTATTGAAATCAGTCGTTCCCGCAGCGCTCGCGCTGTTCTGCAGCCTCGGCGCGCACGCGCAGCCGAGCGTCAGTGTGTACAACTGGACCGACTATATCGGTACGACCACCCTCGCCGACTTCCAGGCGAAAACCGGTATCAAGGTCATCTACGACGTATTCGACTCCAACGAAACCCTGGAAGGCAAACTGCTCGCCGGGCGTACCGGGTATGACGTGGTGGTGCCTTCCAACCATTTCCTGGCGCGTCAGGTCAAAGCCGGCGCGTTCCTCAAACTGGACCGTTCGCAACTGCCGAACTGGAAAAACCTCGACCCGAAATTGCTGAGGCTGCTGGAGAAGAACGACCCGGGTAACGAACATTCGGTGCCGTACCTGTGGGGCACCAACGGCATCGGCTACAACGTCGACAAGATCAAGCAAGTGCTGGGTGTCGATCACATCGACTCCTGGGCGGTGCTGTTCGAACCGGAAAACCTGAAAAAGCTCACCCAGTGTGGCGTGTCGATGATGGATTCGCCCGATGAAGTGTTCCCGGCGATGCTCAACTACATGGGCATGGACCCACGCAGCTCGAATGTCGAGGACTACAAGAAAGCCGAAGCCAAGCTGCTGAGCATCCGTCCGTACATCACCTATTTCCACTCCTCCAAGTACGTGTCGGACCTGGCCAACGGCGACATCTGTATCGCCTTCGGTTACTCGGGCGACGTGTTCCAGGCAGCAAACCGGGCGAAGGAAGCGAAGAACGGCGTGAACATCGCCTATGCGATTCCCAAGGAAGGCAGCAACCTGTGGTTCGACTTGCTGGCCGTGCCTGCCGATGCCGGCAACGCCAAACAAGCCCACGAATTCATCAACTACCTGCTGGAGCCGGAGGTGATCGCCAAGGTCAGCGCCACCGTCGGTTACGCCAACCCCAACCCTGCGGCCAAGCAGTTCATGGACGCAGAGCTGGTGAACAATCCAGAGGTCTATCCCTCCCAGGCGGTGCTGGACAAGCTGTACATCTCGACCACACCGACAGCGGAAATCATGCGCGTGATGACCCGCTCCTGGAGCAAAGTGAAGTCCAACAAATGAATCAGATCGCTATAAACCTGTCGGCGGAACACGCCCGCTCCTATTACAACGCCTCGGCCAATGCGATGGCGCAACACCCGACGCTGACGTCGGATCTGCAAGCCGACGTCTGTGTGATTGGCGGTGGTTTTACCGGCGTCAACACCGCGATTGAGCTGGCCCAGCGCGGACTCTCGGTGATTCTGCTGGAGGGGCGAAGGATCGGCTGGGGTGCCAGCGGCCGCAATGGCGGGCAGTTGATCCGCGGCATTGGCCACGACGTTTCGGGTTTTTCCCGTTATGTCGGCCAGGAAGGCGTGCGCTATCTGGAGCGCGCTGGCATCGAATCGGTCGAGGTGGTGGGCAATCGCATCCGCGAGCATGGCATCGACTGCGACCTGCGCTGGGGCTTCTGCGAACTGGCCAATACACCCGCGCAATTTGCGGCATTTCAAGTGGAGCAAGAAACCCTGGACGCCCAGGGTTATGCCCATGCAACCCGCCTCGTCAGGCCCGAAGACATGCGCCAGGTGGTGAACTCCGGTGTCTACGCAGGCGGACTGGTGGACATGGGGTCCGGTCATCTGCACCCGCTCAATCTGGTACTCGGCGAGGCTCGGGTCGCCGAGTCGCTGGGGGTGCGGATTTTCGAGCAAAGCCCGGCGCTGGAGATCATCCATGGCAGCACCGTGCAGGTTCGCTGCGCAGGCGGCACGGTGCGCGCCGGGAGTCTGGTGCTGGGCTGCAACGCGCACCTGGAGGATCTGGAACCACGGCTCAGCGGCAAGGTGCTGCCGGCGGGCAGTTACATCATCGCGACCGAGCCATTGTCAGCGCAGGCTGCCGCCGAATTGATCCCGCAGAACCTGGCGCTGTGCGACCAGAAAGTCGGACTCGACTACTACCGGCTTTCGGCAGACCGGCGCTTGCTGTTCGGCGGTGCCTGCCATTATTCCGGACGCGATCCGGCGGACATCGCCGCCTACATGCGCCCGAAAATGCTCAAGGTGTTCCCGCAGCTGGCCGATGTGCGCATCGACTATCAATGGGGTGGCAGGATCGGCATCACCGCCAATCGTTTCCCCCAGGTCGGTCGGTTGTCGCAGTACCCGAACGTGTTTTACGCCCAAGGCTATTCCGGTCATGGCCTCAACGTCACACACTGGACCGCGCGATTGCTGGCCGAAGCGATTCATGCCGGACACAGCCACGGCCTGGACGTCTTCAGCGCAGTGCCGCACATGACCTTTCCAGGTGGCCGTGCATTGCGTACACCGCTGCTGRCACTGGGCATGTTGTGGCATCGTTTGCGTGAGGTGCTAGGTTAATCGCCATCGTCATCGAATCGTCTGGAGCTTCGGGCAATGGCCACGATCGAACTGCACCGCGCACAACGGGATGAACTGGACTGCATCGAAAACCTGATGCAGTTCTATCTGTACGACTTCAGCGAGTGGCTGCCGCTGAAGATTGGCGCCCATGGATTCTTCCCCCTTCAGCCCATGCTCGACTACTGGCGAAAGCCTGCGACGCAAGCGTTCCTGATCAAGGTTGACGGAGATATCGCCGGGTTCGTGACGGTTGACGACGCAGTTCGTTTCGACGACGTGCAGTACAACATCGGTTATCTCTTCGTCAGCCGCCGCTATCGCGGGCGCGGCGTCGGCAGGTTTGTGGTGTCTGCCCTGCTCCAGCAGCTTCCCGGTCAGTGGCAGATTTTTCATATCGACGCCAATCAGCCGGCGCAGGCGTTCTGGTCAAAAATCATCCCTGAGCTGACCCTGGGTCAGTTCACTCTTCATCAGCTTCCCGTCGACGGCTACCCGTGCACGCTGTTCAAGTTTCGGTTCACTGAGGCTTGAACCGCTGACTGCATCAAATCGGCGGGCAACGGCTGGCGAAGTCCAGTCCCTGCGTCCAGACTCAGAGCAATAGACGATCCCCAGCGCTGACGACTCGAGGCTTTGAGCATGCTGCTTTTCCTGTTACCTCAGGCTGACTACGACCCCACTGAAAGCAGCGTGCCCTGGCAGGCGTTGCATGACGCCGGAATCGAGGTGCGCTTCGCGACGCCAAAAGGCTTGCCGGCCTACGCCGACGCGCGACTGGTGGACATCGGTTTMGGGCCACTGAACTCGTTGCTGATGACCCGCAAGGAAGATCTTCAGTGTTACGCGGCCATGACCGCCGACGAGGGTTTCAAATCACCCATGGCCTACGCCGAAGTAGACCCCGAGCAGTACGAGGGGCTGGTGATCCCGGGCGGCCATGCCAAGGGCATGCGCAGTTTGCTCGAATCCGAAGACGCCCGGCGGATTGTCCGGCACTTCTTTGATACACAGAAACCGGTCGCGGCGGTCTGCCACGGTGTCTTGCTGCTGGCCCGCACGCGGGATACCGATAACGTTCTTTCGGTGCTGCACGGGCGCAAGGTGACCGCGTTGCTGGCCAACACCATGGAGTTGCCAGCCTGGTGGATTACCGCACCGTGGCTTGGCCGCTACTACCGCACCTATTCGCAAACAGTGCAGGCCGAAGTCACTGCGGCATTGGCCAGCGTCCATGACTTCTTGCCGGGACCACGATTCGCGCAACGTGATTCGACAGAAAACCCGCAATGCGGATTTATCGTGCATGACGGCAACCTGTTGACCGCGCGTTGGCCGGGCGACTGCCACCGTTTTGCCGCGGAGCTGGTCAGCATGGTGTACCAGGCACGCAGTGTTCAGACCTCGCGCCGGGCCGACTGGAAAGTCAGCATGCATTGACGGCGTCGCGCATTTCACAGGCGCCCGCTGACCGACCACCAGCGCGGCAGCAACTGCTGAACCTTGCTTTCGCCAAAGCGGTCATCAATCAGCATCACCACGCCTTGATCCTGTTGGGTTCGAATCACCCGTCCGGCGGCTTGCACCACCTTCTGCACACCGGGAAACAGGTAGGTGTAGTCGTAACCTGCGCCGAAGATCGCCGCCATGCGCTGCTTCAACTGCTCGTTGACCGGGTTCAGTTGCGCCAGCCCCAGCGTCGCGATGAACGCCCCGATCAACCGCGATCCCGGCAAATCGATACCCTCCCCGAATGCCCCGCCCAACACCGCAAAGCCGATGCCCTGGCTCGCTGGCGTGAACTGTTCAAGAAAGGCCTGACGCCGGGCTTCGTCCATGCCGCGTGACTGTGACCACAGGTTGATCTGCGGCCAGCTCTCGGCAAACAACTGCGCCACTTGTTGCAGATAATCAAAGCTGCTGAAAAACGCCAGGTAATTGCCGGGACGCTCCATGAACTGTCGGGCCATCAACTCGACAATCGGCGCAAGCGAGGCCTGCCGGTGCACGAATCGGGTGGAGATTTGACTGACAATCTGCACCTTGAGCTGCTCGGCGCTGAACGGCGACTCGACGTCGATCCACACCGTGCTCGCCGGCAACCCGAGCAGGTCGGAGTAATAGCGCTGCGGGCTCAAGGTGGCGGAAAACATCACGGTGCTGCGCGCCGCCGTCAGGCACGGGCGGATAAACCCGGCCGGCACCACATTGCGCAGGCACAGTTGTGAAAGGCTGCGCGTGTTGCCGAGGTCGCGCTTGCTGATGTCGAACAGAAAATGCTCATCGAACAGCTCGGCGACCCGGCTGAATTGCAGCGCATCGAAATAGAAACTCTGCAACGCAGCGTCCAGCCCCTGCGGGTGATCATTGAGGTAATCGCCGATGGCCGTCGTGCAGAGCGACAGCGCTTGCAACAATTTGTCCGGGGCCTTCGCGTAGGCCTGATAAGGGCTGATCTGTGTTTTGTGCAGCGCATTCCATTCGCGGTTGACCCGCTGCAAGCTCTTCTTCAGCACCTCGGGGGCGCTTTTGCGCAGGGTATTCAAGGTGAATTGATCGAGGCTTGCGCTGTACATCTGCCGACCGCGCTCCACCAGGTTGTGGGCCTCATCCACCAGCACCGCGACTTTCCACTGGTTGGCCTGGGCCAAACCGAACAGCAACGCACTGAAGTCGAAATAGTAGTTGTAGTCGGCAACCACCACGTCAGCCCAACGGGCCATTTCCTGGCTCAGGTAATACGGACACACCTGATGTTTCAGGGCGATCTCGCGCAGGGCTGTCTGATTGAGCAAGGTCACCCGACTCGCCGCCTCGCGGGCCGCCGGCAAACGATCGTAAAAGCCTTTCGCCAACGGGCAGGATTCGCCGTGACAGGCTTTGTCCAGGTGCTCGCAGGCTTTGTCGCGAGCAATCATCTCCAGCACTCGCAACGGTAAACCGTCGCTGCCGTCGACGATCACCTGTGCCGCATCCAACGCCAATTTTCGCCCGGGAGTCTTGGCGGTGAGAAAGAACATCTTGTCGATCTGTTGTGGCGCCAACGCCTTGAGCATCGGGAACAGCGTGCCGACCGTCTTGCCGATGCCGGTCGGAGCCTGGGCCATCAGGCAGCGACCGGTGCTGACCGCCTTGAACACCGACTCGGCAAGGTGACGTTGTCCCGGGCGGAAGTCCGGGTACGCAAAGCCCAGCGCCTGCGCGGCCTGATTGCGCGCTTCGCGATGGGCCATTTCCTGCTCGGCCCACTGCAGGAACAACCCGCACTGCAGCGTGAAGAAACGCTCCAGCTCAAGCGCGCTCCAGGTTTCGACCAGGCTGGTTTCCTTTTCGCTGACGATATCGAAGTACACCAGCGCCAGCTCGATCTCGGCCAACTGCAGTTTCCGACACATCAGCCAGCCGTAGATTTTCGCCTGGGCCCAATGCAACTGGCGGTGGTTGGCCGGCATTCGCTCCAGTTCGCCACGGTAGGTTTTGATTTCCTCAAGGCGGTTCTGGCCAGGGTCATAACCGTCCGCCCTGCCCCTGACCGTCAACTGCCGATATTCGCCTTCCAGAGCCACTTCGTTTTGATAGGTCTCGCTACGCCGCGAAGCGACAGTGCGGTGACCGACGATGCCTTCCAGGGCAGTCGGCGACGGTGTGAAACGCAGGTCGAGATCACCGACCTTGGCGGTGAATTCGCATAACGCCCGCACCGCAACGCTGTAGCTCACGCCTCGTGCTCCACCCATTGCACATAACAGACAGCGATAGGCATCTGGTGCTCGTGGCAGAACTCCAGCCAGCGCAGTTGGTTGTCTTGCAGGCGATCGCCCGGGCCTTTGACCTCGATCATCCGGTAAGTCTTGTGTTGCGGCCAGAACTGGATCAGGTCCGGCATCCCGGCGCGATTGGCCTTGATGTCCAGCAACAGTCGATGGAACCAGTGCCTGAGGTGTTCAGCCGGCAGACAGTCCAGTGCCTGCTCAAGCAGCTCTTCGGTCAGCACGCCCCAAAACACGAAGGGTGACTGCACCCCCGACTTGGCGCGAAAACGCTGGCGGATGGTCTCGGCATAACGTCCATCGTCCAGTTCTGCCAGGCACGCCTGGAACAGCTCGGCACGCCGGGAATGAAAATCCTCGCTGAGCAGGTCCACCGGCCCACGCTGGAACGGGTGAAAAAATGCGCCAGGCAACGGTGCGAAAATCGCCGGCCAGCAGAGCAGCCCGAACAACGAGTTGATCAGGCTGTTTTCAACGTAATGCACCGGGGCTGTGGGTTCATCGAGATGAGCCTGGACGTAGAACTCGACCGACAGTGCCGGGTCGCTTCGCGACAGGCTCAGGTCCAGGCGCTCAACCTCGCGCGTCTTGACCCGAGGCGCCGGCGGGCCGCCGAGTTTACGCCGCAACCGGGGCAGCACCCGCAACAGCTGTTGTTGCTCGGCGGCGCTCTCCGGCGCGTGTTCGGCATGGGTCGCCAACTCCAGGGCCAATTGAAACTCGGCGCAACGTTCCAGCACCCGGATCAAGCGCAACCTGGCGCCGGGGTACGCGCATTCGCGGTAGATCGTCAGCGCTGCCGGGAAATCGGCGATGCGCTCGCAGTGTTGCCCGATCTGAAACAGCAGCTTGGCGCGGCGCCGCTCGAGCCAGGGGTTGGCGGTTTGCAGTGCCTGGATCTGTTCGACGACCTGTTCCAGCGCCTCCCCGGCTTCAAGACGCAGCTGACAATCGTGCAGATAGAGAAACGCCTCGACGTCGTCACGACTGCGCAAGCCTCGGGATTCGGCGCAAAACTCGACTTTCTCGTAGGTAAAGATCCCAAGGTCTGCCAGGACGAACTCCGACCAGTCCTGATACAGGTTGCCGAAGAACATCAGCCGCAGCCGATCGCACAGGTTCATGATGGTCAGGCTCAACAACCGGTCATCCAGCGTCGGACACCAGGTCTTGAAGGACTGCGCCTCGGTGAACTGCTCGCTCAGTGCGGCCAGCCACTCGGACTTCTTCGCTTTGGGTTGTTCGATGGCCGCGCTGAAGCACTGAAGGATTTCCGGTTTGAGCAGCACCTCGAACAGTTGCTCAATCGACAGCGGCGCCTTTTCGTCAACCCAGCCAAGGGTCAGCAAGGGCTCTGCCGCGCGGGCGATCTCGCCTATTTCGGCGTAATGCAACTTGCCGAAGCGAAAATGCTCGCCCTTGCGCATGACCATCCTGACCAGCAGTGCCTGAGAGGCGCGCGGCAGCTGGCCAAAATCAACGATGAATTGCTGCTCCTGCGCGCTCAGCACGTCGGCATAGCGCTGCTCAAGCCAGGCGAGTACTTGTTGGAAGTTGTTCAGGTAATAGAACGGATCTTCGAGCGGATTGACTGTCACGAATAGAAAGCGCCATGGCGAGCGGGTACTGGTTATGCGTACAGATATCAGCTGAACCCGGTGCTGGCAAATGGAAAGAGATAAGTGGAGGGTTTTGCGTAAAGAAGGTCACCATGTACAGGCACGACGCATGACCCGTAGCAGCTGGCGAAGCCTGCGTTCGGC
>NZ_JBFTLU010000185.1:0-10109 GCF_056396605.1 Pseudomonas sp. 05T35 | reverse complement strand
GGGTTGGTCGGACGATACAGCTCGCACTTGGGAAAAGTGATCCGCTCGGATTACCCCATGGACCACTTTGACGCCGTCAATCAAATGGCCGGGATCACCAGCTGGAACGTGAGCCCGGTCAGTCTCTATCTGGAACATGCCGCCCGGCTCAAGAGCAAGGGCTTGTAAGCCCATCGGCCATGGCCCGGTTTAAATACCGGGCCATTTTCCAGCGTACAGAAGCTCGGCGCGTTACGGCTCAAGGCCGATAGGGAAAAACTCGCCGCCGCTCCAGACACCCAACCAGCGCTGCCCGTCGATTTCGCGGGTCACGGCCAGTTCGACCAGTTGATAAAACACGTTGCGATGGATCRGCGCTTCAAGGTTGGTGCGTACATGCACGTAAGGCGCAGGCTCCTGGGTAACGGGATCGATCACTACCCGCAACGGATGCTCGGCACCCGCCTCGGATTGCTCATCAACGTTGGTGGTGAAGCGCAACAACTGGGCTTCACCCTCGCCTTCGACCTCCAGCGTCACGGCAATGAAAGGCGCGTCATCGACCTTGATCCCGACCTTCTCTACCGGAGTAATCAGGAAGTAATCATCGCCGTCGCGGCGAATGATGGTGGAGAACAGCTTGACCATCGGCTTGCGCCCGATCGGCGTGCCCAGGTAATACCAGGTACCGTCGCGGGCGATGCGCATGTCGATATCGCCAGCCGCACGTGCCTCCCCCATAGCAGTGTCGAGACCTTCGGGGGCGCGGGCACGGCGAACCATCGGGAAATATTCGATGAAGCCGTTGAAGGCTTCTTCAGCGACCACGTTCGGCCGCGGATAGGCACTGCCCGGCGGTGCAAAAGCGCCTTGAGCGATGTAGATAAACGAGTCCGGCTGAATGCGCAGATTATTCACGCGACGGCTGTCACTGTGATCGAGCAGACCTGCGTCGCTCATGTGGTAGTGAATCCCCTCGCCCATGTCGCTGACATTCATGCAGCCGCCGAGCGCCAAAACGGCCAGCAGCAAAACCAGGCTACGCATCCTATCCTCCAGAGGCCGGTGACGGAAAACCGGCGAATGTCGGCAGGATGCAGCTTCCGCGCCAGTCCCTGAGGACTCGAACATTTCCGGATTCAGAATGAGGACCTGTGGCGAGGGAGCTTGCTCCCGCTCGGCGGCGCAGCCGTCGTAAAACGGGTAAATGCGGTATGCCTGACAGGTTGCGGGGATATGTTTTCAGGGCCGCTTCGCGACCCAGCGGGAGCAAGCTCTCCACAGAGATTAATCAGCCGCCGATGATCTTCATCACGGTCGCACCACCGGAAAATGCCACTTCCTGCTTGTCGCCCAGAGCTTTCACCAGCAGACGCTGGAGCGCCGGCAATGCTTGATGACGGGGTTTGTCCAGCAAGTCACCGACATAGTGGCGGTTACTCGACGACAGGCAGCCATGCAGCCAGCCAGTGGAGGACAGTCGCAAGCGCGAGCACGTGCGGCAGAACGGCACGCTTTCATTGGCGATCACGCCGAAATAGCCGCGCCCCGGAATTTCGTAACGCACTGCCGTGGCATCCACCGGCGCGTCGGCCTGCAGGTACTCATAGCGCTCGCCGATCAGACCCAGCAACTGCTTGAGGCTGACAAACTGCTGCAGGAATGCGTTCGAATCGCTGGCCAGATGGCCCATGCGCATCAACTCGATGAAGCGCAATTCATAACCGCGCTCCAGGCAATAATCGAGCAACGGCATCACTTGATCGAGGTTTTGCCCGCGTAACGGCACCATGTTGACCTTGATCTTCATGCCCGCTGCGCGAGCCTGGTCCATGCCGTTGAGCACGGTCGCCAAATCGCCACCGCGCGCAATGCTGCGGAACGCATCGGCGTCCAGGGTATCGAGGGAAACGTTGATTCGCCGAATGCCGGCATCCACCAGCAAGGGCAGTTTTTTCGCCAGCAACTGACCGTTGGTGGTCAGGCTGATGTCGGCAAGGCCCATCTGCCCGACAGCCGTCATGAAGGTTTCCAGCTTCGGGCTCACCAGCGGCTCGCCACCGGTGATGCGCAAGCGCTCGATGCCCGCGGCTTCGATCAGATAGGCAACACCGCGCGCCATGGCCTCGGCCGACAGTTCATCCTGCGCAGCCACCAGTCGCTTGCCATTGGGCACGCAATAGGTACAGGCGTAGTTGCAGGCGGAGGTCAGACTGACCCGCAAATTGCGGAACTGCCTGCCTTGTCGATCAACGATCATGGATCACTCCGGCGGAAGTAGATTCGGATGCGCTAAAACTTGACTCACAAATCAAGTTTTAGCAATACCTAAGCCTGAGTATATTCCTGGGGCACTGCGCCATACAGAGAAAACATGGCGCAATAAGGCATCTGAATGGTTCAGCTGCTCGGTGTGTCGGTATCACGCTTGCGCTTGTTGCCCATGCGCACGCCGATGTCCATCAGGAACTGGAAGAAACCTTCCTGATCTTCCAGCACGTTGCTCCAGAACGGCGAGTGATACAGCGCGACAGCGCCGTGCACCAGCGCCCAGGAAGCGCAGTAGTGGAAGTACGGCGGCACGTCTTCAAGCTTGCCTTCGCTGATGCGGCCTTTGATCAACAAGGTCAGGCGTTCGAAGTTGGAGGCGCGAATCTTGTGCAACTCCTCGACCATTTCCGGCACCTGATTACCCTTGACCACCTTCTCTTCCAGGCGATCGAACAACCGGTAACGTTGCGGATCGCGCATGCGGAATTCGAAGTAGGCCCGGGACAGGGCTTCCTTATCCTTATCGACATCGGCAGAGTGCAGCAGCTCGTTCAGGTCACGCTCGTAATCGAGCATCAAGCGCAGATAGATCTCCGCCTTGGACTTGAAGTGCTTGTAGATGGTGCCTTTGCCGATACCCACGGCATCAGCGATCATCTCGACGGTGACACTGTCTTCACCTTGTTCGAGGAACAGCTTGAGCGCGGTGTCGAGAATTTCTTGCTCGCGGCGACGAAACTCACGGACCTTACGAGGTTCTTTATGCATAAGAAAAGGTCTGTAGGGGTCAAAATACGAAGCCGCGTATTATGCCTAACTTGCGCCAAATTGCACGGATCATCCGACCATGACTATGTTTCTTGATGAATTTGTACAGGCTCCAGGCCTGCGTTATTTGAATCATGCAGCCGTTGCACCCTGGCCAAATCGCGCCGCCATGGCAGTGACACGCTTCGCTCAAGAGAACGTTTTACTGGGCGCACGGGACTATTCGGACTGGATGGACCTGGAACAACGCCTGCGTGAACGGCTGATGCGCCTGCTTAATGCACCGTCGACGGATGATGTGGCGCTGGTCAAAAATACTTCTGAAGCATTGTCTTTTGTCGCCTTCGGACTGCCATGGCAAAGCGGCGACCAGATCGTTATCAGCGATGAAGAATTCCCTTCCAATCGCATCGTCTGGGAAGCATTGGCGACACAAGGTGTGGAAGTGGTGCAGGCCAGTCTCACCGGTGATGACCCGGAAGGCGCCCTGCTGGCAGCCTGCGGACCGCGTACCCGGTTGATGTCGGTGAGTGCGGTGCAATTCGCCAGCGGTCTGCGCCTCGACCTGCAACGCCTGGGTGCCGGCTGCAAACAACAGAACGTGCTGTTTTGCATCGACGCCATCCAGCAGCTGGGCGCCCTGCCCTTCGACGTCCAGAGCTATCAATGCGACTTCGCCATGGCCGACGGCCACAAATGGCTGCTCGGACCAGAAGGCCTGGGGGTGTTCTATGTGCGCAGCGAATTGCGTGAACAACTGAAACTGCACGAGTTCGGCTGGCACATGCTCGAACACATGGGCGATTACACTCGCACCGGGTGGGAACCGGCCAAGAGTGCACGACGCTTTGAATGCGGCAGCCCGAACATGCTCGGGGCGATGGCGCTGGAAGCCAGCCTGTCGTTATTGGAAGAAGTCGGCATGGAGCAAGTCGCCGCCCTGATCGCCGAGCGAGTGAAATGGCTGCAGGACGGCCTGAGCGCAATTCCCGGCGTCAGACTGCATAGCCCGCTGAATCCGGCCCGGCGCGGGGGGATCTTTTCGTTCAGTATCGATGGCATCGATAATCAGGCTGTTTACGAGGCGCTGAAAGCCCAACAGGTAGTCTGCATCCCGCGCGGCCCAGGCATTCGCTTTTCACCGCACTTCTACACCGAAAAGCGCGTGATTGACGAAACTGTCGCCATTGTCGCGTCGATCGCCAAGCAGTGAGAACCCAAGCGAAGCGCCTGTATTCCAAATATGTTTAAGAAACAGCAGGGGCAAACTGGACTCGGCGCAATAGTGATCAATACTTGAACTGTCGGCGTGACATCTCCCCCAAGTGTTGCGCCGATGAAGGTACCAAAGGACCGCGTACCTTTGTTTTACTCCTAATGGTCTTAACCCGGATTCACCCCCCAGAACCCGGGTTTTTTTTGCCTGCGATTTGAGCCAGCGGCTCAACCGGTCAAATCGACTTGACGTGCGCCAACGGAAACAGCCGCTTGAAATTCTCCGTCGTCTGCTCGGCAAAGCGCTCGTAGGATTCGCCCCGCAACATGGCCAGGAACTCCGCCACATCCCGCACGTACTGCGGAAGGTTCGGCTTGCCGCGATGAGGGATCGGCGCCAGGTACGGCGAATCGGTTTCCACCAGCAGGCGGTCCGCCGGTACTTGCCGAGCCACATCGCGCAAGGCATCGGCATTGCGGAACGTCACGATCCCCGACAATGAAATATAAAACCCCAGATCCAGCGCAGCCTTGGCCATGTCCCAATCTTCGGTGAAGCAATGCAACACCCCGGCCTGCGGCAACGCGGCCTCACGCAATAACGCCAGCGTATCGGCGCGGGCGCCACGGGTGTGGACAATTACCGGCTTGCCAGTCTGCCGGGCCGCTTGCAGGTGCAAACGGAAAGACTCCTGCTGCAACTCGGCCGCTTCCGGCTCGTAGTGGTAGTCCAGGCCGGTTTCACCGATTGCCACCACCCGCGGGTGATTGAGCTCCTGCAGCAGCCAGTCCAACGCCGGCGCGGCGCCCGGCTGAACATCCAGCGGGTGCACGCCCACCGAACAATCGACGTCGTCGTAACGCTCGGCAAGGGCCTTGACGTCCTTGGCGTTGTCGACACTGACGCCGATACACAGAAAGTGCCCCACCCCGCGCTGACGAGCAGCGGCAAGTGCAGCATCCAGCGAGCCGTCGTGTGCGGCGAGGTCGAGACGGTCAAGGTGACAATGGGAATCTACGAGCATAAAAGACGGCAACTACATCGTATGAGTGGGACGGTCGGACTTCAGGGCTCCGACCAGATAGGTTTCGATTCGGCTTCGAGCGGTGTCATCGCCTTCATTGAACTGCACGCCGACACCGGCCGCGCGATTACCCTGTGCACCTTTGGGGGTAATCCAGGTCACGGTACCGGCCACCGGAATTTTTTCCGGCTCATCCATCAAGTGCAGCAGCATGAATACCTCGTCGCCCAACTTGTAGCTTTTGTTGGTCGGGATAAACAGACCGCCGTTCTTGATGAACGGCATGTAGGCCGCATACAGCACGGATTTGTCCTTGATGGTCAGGGACAGGATGCCGTTCCGCGGGCCTGGGCTGACGAGTTCATTCATGCTGACCTCCATGGCTGATGATCAGAGTCTAGGCGCAGACGCTCACTTCGGGGCAGGCAAGGACACCCATTGCACCAACAGCGCTTCCAGCAGCAACGCGGGATTGAGGTTGGCCTTGCTCATCACTTTCTGCCGCTGGGCGAGAATCCAGTCCTGAATATTCAAGACTTTTTCCTGGGCGGTTTTCTGCGCCAGGTACTGAATCACTTTGCGCATGTCCGCCAGGCCGAGCCCGGCTTCGTCCTGAGTCAGCTGATAACGCAGAATCAGGCTCGACCAGTCGCAGAACCAGTCGAACAGCTGCAACATCGGAATGGATTTCCATTCTTCAGCCAGTTGCGTCGGCGACTGTTGCTGCTTGAGCAACTTCTTCACGCCCTCGACGACCAGCGCACGCTGCTCACGCACACCCTGCCCTTGCAGCTTGACAGCCGCCAGCGGCGAACCTGCGGCCAGGGTCAACAGCTCGGCACGCTCTTCTTCGGTGCAATCGGGCAAGGCCTTGGCCAGCCATTGCAAGCTCATGGCTTCGCTCGGCAACGGACAGGCCTGTTGCACGCAACGACTCTTGATAGTCGGCAGCAGACGGCTGGACTGGTGACTGACCAGCAGCAACACGGTATCGCCCGAGGGTTCTTCGAGACTTTTCAGCAAGGCGTTGGCGGCGTTGATGTTCATCGACTCGGTGGGCTCGATCAGCACGACTTTGCGCCCGCCCATCTGCGCGGTCTGGACCACGAAGCTGACCAGATCACGCACCTGATCGACCTTGATCGCCTTGTCGGCCTCTTCAGGCTCCAGGATGTAGTTGTCGGGGTGGCTGCCGGCCTTGAGCAGCAGGCAGGATTTGCACTCGCCGCAGGCGCCTTCTGCGGTTGGACGCTGGCAGAGCAAACTGGCCATCAGCCGCTCGGCCAGCGCACGCTTGCCGATCCCGGCCGGGCCATGCAGCAAATAGGCGTGGGCGTGCTGGGCGCGACCGGCCAGTTGCTGCCAGAGGCTGTCTTGCCACGGATAGGCTTCAGCCACGGGCCAGCTCCAGCAGACGCGGCAGCAAGGCATCCAGCGATTGCTGAACCTGTGCCAATGGCTGCGAGGCGTCCACCAACAGGTAACGCGCCGGATCAGCCTCGGCACGCTTCAGGAACGCGTTGCGCACCGCCTCGAAAAACACTCGACCTTCCAGCTCGAAACGGTCCAGCCGACCGCGAGCACTGGCACGCGCCATGCCGATTTCAATCGGCAAGTCGAACACCAGCGTCAGGTCCGGGCGCAGATCGCCTTGAACGAAGGTTTCCAGGGTCGCGATACGCTCAAGCGACAATCCGCGACCACCGCCCTGATAGGCGTAAGTCGAATCGGTAAAGCGGTCGCACAACACCACCGCGCCCCGCGCCAGCGCCGGGCGGATGACCTCGGACAGATGCTGCGCTCGCGCTGCGAACACCAGCAACAGCTCGGTATCCGGGTTCATGACCTCATCGACCGGAGCCAGCAGCACGTCGCGGATCCGCTCGGCCAGCGGTGTGCCGCCAGGCTCGCGAGTCAACACGACTTCGATACCCCCGGCGCGCAGACGCTCGGCCAGGTATTCACGATTGGTGCTCTTGCCCGCGCCTTCCGGGCCTTCCAGAGTAATAAACAAGCCAGTCACAGGCAGTCCTTAGTCAGAGTCATTGCGGGCTTTGCGGCTCATCGGCATTCGGTGCCGGAGCTGGGGCCGGAGCCGGTTGCGATGACGGCAGTTGCGGTGCCGCCTCTGGTGCCGTGTCGGGCGACGCTGGAGGAGTCGGCGCCTGCGCATCAGGTGCCGCGACCCCATTGGCCGGCGCCGGGCTGGAACGGTAATCGGGGCGTCGTTTGATCTGGAACTCGCGCACAGCACTGTTGTGGGCATCCAGGTCATCGGAGAACACGTGACTGCCGTCACCGCGCGCCACGAAATACAAACTGGTGCCGGACACCGGATTCAGCGCCGCGTGAATCGCCTCACGACCGACCATGGCAATCGGCGTMGGCGGCAACCCAGCGATCATATAGGTATTGTAGGGCGTCGGTTCTTTCAGGTGGGCGCGGGTCAACTTGCCGTTGTAGCGATCACCCAGGCCATAGATCACCGTCGGATCGGTTTGCAGCAACATGCCGATCTGCATGCGCCGCACGAACACCCCGGCAATCTGCCCTCGCTCTTGCGGCACACCGGTTTCCTTCTCGACCAGCGAGGCCATGATCAGCGCCTGATAGGGTTCGGTATAGGGTGCGTCAGGGGAGCGCTTGTTCCACTCTTTTGCGAGGACGTCGTCGAGGCGCTCGTAAGCTTTTTCCAGCAGCTCGGCATCGGTCATGCCCCGCACAAAACGATAGGTGTCCGGGAAAAACCGGCCCTCCGGAAACACTCCGGCGTGACCGAGCTTGTCCATCACGTCGCTGTCGCTCAGCCCCGCAAGGGTTTGTTGGAGTTTGTCATTTTTTGCCAGCGCCGCACGGACCTGATGGAAGTTCCAGCCCTCGACCAGCGTCAGGCTGTACTGAACCACTTCACCGCGCTGCCAAAGACCGATCAAGCCCTGTGCATTCATCCCCGGCAGCATGCGGTATTCACCGCTGTGCAGCGGCTGCGCGGCAAGGTTCAAGCGCCAGTACAGGCGCAGCCAGAAGGCGTCCTGAAGCACGCCATCGGTTTCGAGGCGATTGAAGGTCCCGGACGGTGTCGCACCGCTCGGTACATCCAGTAACTCTTCCTGAGTAATCTTGAGTGGCTGCTCCAGCGCCGAGTTGATCTTCCAGGCCGAAGCGCCCAGCAGTAGCCCCGCCAGAACCAGTCCGGCTTCCAGCAGCAGCAAGAATTTACGTCTCACGAATCAAGCATCCAGTAGCGCGCGGGCAATGCCTTGCAGTTTACGGGTGAGCGGCCCAACCGGCCAGCTCAGTGCAGCATAAGCGCGTACCGGCCAGATGCCGTACACGCTGTTGCAGACGAAAACTTCATCAGCCTGTTGCAGCTGATCAAGGCTGATGTCAGTGACATGCGTGACAATCCCCAACCTCTCGGCCTGGGACAAGAGTTCGGCGAAGATCCAGCATCAAGCCTTCGGCGTGCTCGGTATCCTGCCATTCGGAACGGGCAATGACTTGTTCGAGACGATTGAGGTGCTTGAGGCCAGCCAGCAACGGCTGGTCGGAAAGTCGAGTAGCGCAGGGAAACAGCCGAACACCTTGCTGCGCATGCACGGCAGGATAAGCCGCTGGAGGATTGCCTAGAAGAATACGTCGCGGCGACACCGAAGGATCGGCCGCGTAACCACGCTGGCTATCGCCACGGGTCAGCATCAGCTTGAGCACACCTTCGCCAAGGGCAGTGGCGTACATCAGTAGCTCACTGCGAATCAATGCATGATCCGCGTTAATCGCCAAGCGCGAGCAGCCATCGGCCAGACGACTCAAATGTCGGTCCAGCAACAATGGCTGCCCACCCTTGACGGCGATGGTCTCGAACAGACCATCGCCATACGCCAGGCCGCGGTCTTTTAGCGACAGTGCGTCAGCCGGCTGACCGTCGACCCAGCTTTCCATCAATCGGCAAACCGACGGAACACCAGCGAGCCATTGGTACCGCCAAAACCGAACGAGTTGGAGAGCACCACATCGATCTTCGTATCACGCGCCACGTGTGGCACGAAGTCGAGGTCGCAACCTTCATCCGGCTCATCGAGGTTGATGGTCGGTGGCGCCACCTGGCCGTTGATTGCCAGCACACTGAAAATCGCTTCAACCGCGCCCGCCGCACCCAGCAGGTGACCGGTCATGGACTTGGTCGAGCTGACCGCCAGCTTGTAGGCGTGATCGCCAAACACCGACTTGATCGCGCAGACTTCGGCGAGGTCGCCGGCCGAGGTCGACGTACCATGGGCGTTGATGTACTGGACCTGGTCGACGTTCAGCTTGGCGTCACGCAGTGCATTGACAATGCAACGTGCAGCGCCTGCGCCATCGGCCGGCGGCGAGGTCATGTGGTACGCATCGCCACTCATGCCAAAGCCGATCAGCTCGGCGTAAATGGTCGCACCACGCGCCTTGGCGTGCTCCAGCTCTTCAAGCACCAACGCACCGGCACCGTCGGACAACACGAAGCCATCACGGCCCTTGTCCCATGGACGGCTGGCGCGGGTCGGCTCGTCATTGCGGGTCGACAACGCACGAGCAGCACCAAAGCCCCCCATGCCAAGACCGCAAGCGGCCATCTCGGCACCACCGGCAATCATCACGTCGGCTTCGCCGTAGGCAATGTTGCGCGCCGCCATACCGATACAGTGCGTACCGGTGGTACAGGCTGTCGAAATGGCGTAGTTAGGCCCCTGCGTACCCAGATGGATGGACAGGAAACCGGAAATCATATTGATGATCGAGCCCGGCACGAAAAACGGAGAAATCCGCCGTGGCCCCGAATCATGCAGCGTGCGGCTGGTTTCTTCGATATTGGTC
>NZ_JBFTLU010000184.1:0-9939 GCF_056396605.1 Pseudomonas sp. 05T35 | reverse complement strand
AATTGGGCGGATCCACGAGCCCTCGGGTAAAATGGCCGCCATTTTACAGAATCCAGACGAAAGGGTCAGATTATGCCGCTCACTCAAGAGCAGAAGAAACAGTACAAGTCCATTGGCCACCATCTGAAACCAGTTTTGACTGTGGCTGACAACGGTTTGACTGAAGGTGTTTTAGCCGAACTGGAACGCGCATTGGGCGATCACGAGCTGATCAAGATCAAGCTCAGCATCCTCGATCGCGAATCGCGCCTGGCAGCCATTGCAGAACTGTGCAAGGCCGGCAAAGCGGATCTGGTGCAAGTCATCGGCAAGATGGCGCTGATTTACCGCAAGAACTTCAGCGTCAACAAGCAGCTGTCGAACGTCCATCGCTTCAAGTGATGATACGGGTCAAGGGTGTGCTTCGCGCACCCTGCCACCCCATCCCGGCACCGGCTGCAAAACCAGCAGTAATCCGGCAAAACCCAGCACAAGATAGCTGAACGACAACCAGCGCTGTGCCTGCGGCCAGTCAATTCGCACGACGAAGTACATCGCACTCGCGTATAGCGCCATCAACAGCAGTTGCCCGCGAATATCGCGCCATAGACTGACAAGGCCCTTGGCCTGAACCAGCACCAAAACCTGAAAAACCACGCACGCCGCTGAAAAACCGACCAGCAGCGCACTCAGCATGCTTGAAATTTCTTCGATCAACAGCGGCGCCAAGCCAATACGGCTCAGCACCGGGAGCAGACCGATGTGCAACAACCACAGGCCGCCAACCCATAACATCTGAGTCAGCTGCCAAAGCATCGCGCCCGCACGGAGCAGGCGCTTGCCTTCAGATATGGCGGACTTCGACAATCTCGTACTCGATAACGCCGCTAGGCGTTTTGACCGCCACCACATCACCCTCTTCCTTGGCAATCAAGGCGCGAGCAAGTGGCGAACTGACGGAGATCTTGCCGAGTTTGAAGTCAGCCTCATCCTCGCCCACGATGTGGTAAGTGACACTTTCATCCGTTTCGACGTTGGCGATTTCAACGGTGGTACCGAAAATCACTTTGCCGGTGTGAGGAATCGTCGTGACATCGATGATCACCGCATTCTGCATGCGGCCTTCGATGTCACGGATCCGCGCTTCAACCATACCCTGCTGCTCGCGAGCAGCGTGGTATTCGGCGTTTTCCTTCAAGTCACCCAACTCGCGAGCCGTACCGATGTCCTGGCTGAGCTTCGGACGGACGACCTTGGTCAGGTGAGCGTGTTCTTCTTCCAGGGCCTTCGCGCCCTTAACGGTCATTGGGTATTTGATCATGCCTTCAATCCTGCGTGTAGATCCTGCAAGCGGCGCACAGTCTTCTCGGGACCGAACTTCAGCGCTTCACAGATAGCTTCGCCAGCAGCAATGGTGGTGGTGCAGTAGATCTTGTGCTGCAAGGCATTACGACGAATGGAGTACGAATCAGCGATCGACTGACGACCTTCGGTGGTGTTGATGATCAGCGTGACTTCGTCATTCTTGATCATGTCGACCACGTGCGGACGACCTTCGGTCACCTTGTTCACACGGCGCACTTTCAGACCTGCAGCTTCGATCAGCTTGGYAGTACCGGCAGTGGCGACCACTTCGAAGCCCAAGTTGATCAGATCACGGGCTACGCCTGCAACCAGCGGTTTGTCATCGTCACGCACGCTGATGAAGGCAGTACCGCCGGTCGGCAGCACTTCGCTGGCACCCATCTGGGCTTTGGCAAAGGCTTCGCCGAAGGTGTCGCCGACACCCATCACTTCACCGGTGGACTTCATCTCCGGGCCAAGGATCGGGTCAACGCCAGGGAACTTGGCGAATGGGAACACATGCAAAGGCAGCGAGTACGGCGGCAGCGAGCACGCGGAGTCACCGGAGTGAACACCTGCCTGTTCGATGTGCTGCATGATCGCGCCGATCACCACGTCGGTGCCGTCGCAAACCGCATCCACGTCCATTTCGATGGCGCAGTTAAGGAAGTGGTCCAGCAGCACAGGACTGTCGTTGGACACTTGAACCGCTTCACGCAGGTAGCGCTTGAGTTCTTCTTCTTCGTAGACGATTTCCATCGCCCGGCCGCCCAGTACGTAGGACGGACGCACCACCAGCGGGTAACCGATTTTCGCGGCAGCACGAATGGCTTCGTCTTCGCTGCGCACGGTGGCGTTTGGCGGCTGACGCAGGTTCAGGCGCTGGACCATCTGCTGGAAGCGCTCACGGTCTTCAGCGCGGTCGATTGCGTCAGGGCTGGTACCGATGATCGGCACACCAGCAGCTTCCAGGGCCCGAGCCAGTTTTAGCGGAGTCTGGCCGCCGTACTGGACGATCACGCCTTTTGGCTTCTCGACGCGGACAATTTCCAGCACGTCTTCCAGGGTCACCGGCTCGAAGTACAGGCGATCGGAGGTGTCGTAGTCGGTGGATACGGTTTCCGGGTTGCAGTTGACCATGATGGTCTCGTACCCGTCATCGCGCAGGGCCAGTGCCGCGTGTACGCAGCAGTAGTCGAACTCGATGCCTTGACCGATACGGTTAGGACCGCCGCCCAGAATCATGATCTTGTCGCGACCCGATGGTGCGGCTTCGCACTCTTCCTCGTAGGTCGAGTAGAGGTAAGCGGTGTCGGTGGCGAACTCGGCGGCGCAAGTGTCGACGCGCTTGTAGACCGGGAACACTTCAAGCTTATGGCGATGGGCACGCAGGCTCTTCTCGGTCACACCCAGCAACTTGGCCAGGCGTTGATCGGAGAAACCCTTGCGCTTGAGGCGGAACATCATGTCGCGGTCGATGCTGGTCAGACCCAGGGTCTTGACCTTCTCTTCGTCCTTGATCAGATCTTCCATCTGCACCAGGAACCAAGGATCGATCATGGTCATGCCGAAGATGTCTTCAACGCTCATGCCGGCGCGCATTGCGTCAGCCACGTACCAGATACGCTCGGCGCCCGGCACGGTCAGCTCGCGCTTGAGTACGCTCATGCTTTCCGGATTGCTCAGGTCGAGCTTCTCGTCCAGACCGCAAACACCGACTTCCAGACCGCGCAGAGCTTTCTGCAGGGATTCCTGGAAGGTCCGACCGATGGCCATGACTTCGCCAACCGACTTCATTTGAGTGGTCAGGCGGGCGTCGGCTTTCGGGAATTTTTCGAAGGCGAAGCGTGGCAGCTTGGTCACGACGTAGTCGATGGACGGTTCGAAAGACGCCGGGGTTTTACCGCCAGTGATGTCGTTCGACAGCTCATCCAGGGTGTAACCCACAGCCAGCTTGGCCGCGACCTTGGCAATCGGGAAACCGGTTGCTTTCGAAGCCAGCGCCGAGGAACGGGATACCCGCGGGTTCATCTCGATGACCACCATGCGACCGGTGTTCGGGCAGATGCCGAACTGGACGTTGGAGCCGCCGGTTTCCACGCCGATCTCGCGCAGTACCGCCAGGGAGGCGTTACGCAGGATCTGGTATTCCTTGTCGGTCAGGGTCTGTGCCGGAGCCACCGTGATCGAGTCACCAGTGTGCACGCCCATCGGGTCGAAGTTTTCGATCGAGCAGACGATGATGCAGTTGTCCTTCTTATCGCGGACAACCTCCATTTCGTACTCTTTCCAGCCAATCAGCGATTCGTCGATCAGCAGCTCTTTGGTCGGCGACARGTCCAGACCGCGGGCGCAGATTTCTTCGAATTCTTCACGGTTGTAAGCGATACCGCCACCGGTGCCGCCCATGGTGAAGGACGGACGGATGATGCACGGGAAGCCGAGCTTCTCGAGGACCGCGTTGGCCTCTTCCATGCTGTGGGCGATGCCGGAACGCGGGCAAGCCAGGCCGATGGATTTCATCGCCTTGTCGAAGCGCGAGCGGTCTTCAGCCTTGTCGATGGTGTCAGCGTTGGCGCCGATCATCTCTACGCCGAACTTCTCCAGAATGCCTTCGCGCTCCAGGTCCAGGGCGCAGTTCAGAGCGGTCTGGCCACCCATGGTMGGCAGCAGCGCGTCCGGACGCTCTTTCTCGATGATCTTGGCAACAGTCTGCCACTTGATCGGTTCGATGTAGGTGGCGTCGGCCATGGCCGGGTCGGTCATGATGGTGGCCGGGTTGGAGTTCACCAGGATGACGCGGTAACCCTCTTCGCGCAGGGCTTTGCAAGCCTGGGCGCCGGAGTAGTCGAATTCGCAAGCCTGGCCGATCACGATCGGGCCAGCACCAAGAATCAGGATGCTTTTAATGTCTGTACGTTTTGGCATGGGTAGTCACTCAAATCCGCAGGTCCGACGGCAATTCCCAAGGAGAAGCCGTCTTGATCAATCTCTGAAGCCCTTCAGGGGCCGCCGGGTTACCGGGGCCACCCTCAGGGACTTCTCGCTACATGCTCAAGCCCGGCGATTAACGTCGCTTGGCCATCTCGTTGATGAAGCGATCGAACAGCGGCGCCACATCGTTCGGACCAGGGCTGGCTTCAGGGTGACCCTGGAAGCTGAACGCGCTCTTGTCGGTACGCTCGATGCCTTGCAGGGTGCCGTCGAACAGCGATTTGTGGATCGCCCGAACGTTGCCTGGCAGGGTCGCTTCGTCTACCGCAAAACCGTGGTTCTGGCTGGTGATCATGACGACACCGGAATCCAGATCCTGAACCGGGTGGTTGGCACCGTGGTGACCGTGGCCCATTTTCAGGGTCTTGGCGCCAGAGGCCAGAGCCAGCAGTTGGTGCCCGAGGCAGATGCCGAACACCGGGATATCGGTTTCCAGCACGTCTTTAATGGCCTGGATCGCGTAGTCGCATGGCTCAGGGTCACCCGGGCCGTTGGACAGGAACACACCGTCCGGCTTCAGAGCCAGAACGTCAGCAGCCGGCGTTTGAGCTGGCACCACGGTCACGCGGCAACCGCGCTCGACCAGCATGCGCAGAATGTTGACCTTGACGCCGTAGTCGTAGGCAACCACGTGGTACGGCAGATCGGAAGCGTCGAGGGTCGCGTGGCTGTCGGTTTTCAGATCCCAGACAGTCGAGCGCCATTCGTACTGCTTTTTGGTGCTGACGACTTTCGCCAGATCCATGCCCTTCAGGCCCGGGAAGCCGCGCGCCGCTGCGATCGCAGCCTCGTCGGAGATGTTGTCGCCAGCCATGATGCAGCCGTTCTGCGCGCCTTTTTCACGCAGGATGCGTGTCAGGCGGCGGGTGTCGATACCGGCGATTGCCACAACATTGTTGGCTTTCAGGTAGTCGGACAGGGACATCGTGTTACGCCAGTTGCTCGCAACCAGTGGCAGGTCACGAATCACCAGACCTGCAGACCAGACGCGGTCGGACTCGGCGTCTTCCGGCGTGGTGCCGGTGTTGCCGATGTGCGGGTAAGTCAGGGTAACGATCTGTTGGGCGTAGGAAGGATCGGTAAGGATTTCCTGATAGCCGGTCATGGCGGTGTTAAACACCACCTCACCAACGGTTTGACCGTCGGCTCCAATGGCTTCGCCGCGAAAAATGCTGCCATCAGCAAGGGCGAGTATGGCTGGCTTAGTCAAGAAGACCTCCCGTAAATAAAGCCTGAAAGGGCGATCGCAGGTTGTAAAAAAGCGGAGTGACGTATGGACACGTCACCCCGCTTCTTCACTGAATTATTCTGCGCGCTTTTAGTGGACACACTAAAGCTGTAGCTTACAGAAAAAGGCTTTTTGGGTCTACCGCCAATGAGCCTAAAAGGCCGAGGAATGCGACAGGACGTCGCTTGGCAGGATAAATCGGGCTCAAACGCTGTGTTTGAACCCGATTTCGGGGCCATCTTAACGCAGGTCGAGCACGTCTTGCATGTCGTAAAGACCCGGCTCACGACCATCCAGCCACAATGCGGCACGCACCGCACCCTTGGCGAAGGTCATGCGACTGGACGCTYTGTGGGTAATCTCCAGTCGCTCGCCCTCACAGGCGAACAGCACCGTATGATCGCCGACCACATCACCACCGCGAACCGTGGCGAAGCCAATGGTTTCACGCTCGCGCACACCGGTGTGGCCTTCACGCCCATAGACCGCAACTTTCTGCAGATCACGATCCAGTGCACTGGCGATCACTTCGCCCATGCGCAAAGCCGTACCTGAAGGCGCATCGATCTTGTGCCGATGATGGGCTTCGATGATTTCGATATCAGCATCATCGCCCAGCACGCGAGCCGCCATATCGAGCAACTTCAACGACAGGTTCACGCCAACACTGAAATTGGCTGCGAAGACAATTGGAATGTCCTTGCCCGCCTCGGCCAGCAACTGCTTTTGCGCGGCGTCCAGCCCCGTAGTGCCGATGACCATGGCCCTGCCCACCTTGCGGCAGAACGCCAGGTTTTTCAGCATGACCTCCGGGAGCGTGAAGTCGATCAATACGTCGAACTCAGCCACCACCGCTTCCAGGTTACCGGACAACGGCACACCGATACGCCCCAGCGCGGCCAGCTCACCGGCATCCACCCCTATCAGTGTGCTGCCGGGGCGTACGATTGCCGCCGTCAGCCCCGCGAGCGGTGCACGTTGCTGCACCGCTTCGATAAGGTTCTTGCCCATGCGCCCGGCAGCGCCCATCACAGCTATACGTCGCATGCCCGACTCCTTACAGATCGCCGAAGAAGCGCTTCACGCCTTCGAACCAACCGGTAGTTTTCGGCGAGTGGCTGTTGTCGTCCGCCAGGGAACTGCGGAACTCTTCCAGCAACTCACGCTGACGACGCCCCAGATTGACCGGAGTCTCGACCACCACGCTGCACATCAGGTCGCCCGCGCCACCGCCACGAACCGGTGCAACGCCCTTGCCACGCACCCGGAACTGCTTGCCGGTTTGTGTGCCCTCGGGAATTTTCAGCTTGACCCGACCATCAAGGGTCGGAATCTCCAGCTCACCGCCCAACGCCGCATCAACGAAGCTGATAGGTACTTCGCAAAACAGATGCTTGCCGTCACGCTGGAAGATCGCGTGCTCGCGCACGTTGATCACCACGTACAGGTCGCCAGTCGGCCCGCCCTGAGTACCCGCCTCGCCCTCGCCAGACAGACGAATACGGTCGCCGGTATCGACGCCAGCCGGTACTTTCACCGACAGGGTCTTGTACTCTTCGACGCGACCTTCGCCATTGCAGGAGTTGCACGGATCGGAAATGATCTTGCCCTGACCATGGCAACGCGGGCAGGTTTGCTGCACCGAGAAGAAGCCTTGCTGCATGCGCACCTGACCGATACCACCGCAGGTCGGGCACGTGACCGGCGCAGAACCTTTCTTGGCGCCCGAACCGTCGCATGGCTTGCAGTTGACCAGTGTCGGAACACGGATATTCACGGTCGTGCCGCGCACCGCCTCTTCCAGGCTCAGCTCCAGGGTGTAACGCAGATCGCTGCCGCGCTGAGCGCCGCCACGGGAGCCGCCGCGACCACCACCGAAGAAGTCACTGAACACATCGCCGAAGATATCGGAGAAGTTCTGACCACCAAAACCAGCACCGCCACCGCCCATGCTTGAGTCGACACCCGCATGACCATACTGGTCATACGCTGCGCGCTTGCTGGAATCGGACAGCACTTCGTAGGCCTCGTTGGCCTCCTTGAATTTCTCTTCCGACGCCTTGTCGTCAGGATTACGGTCCGGGTGATGCTTCATCGCCAAGCGACGGTAGGCCTTTTTCAGGTCCGTTTCGCTCGTGCCACGCTCAACACCCAATACTTCGTAATAGTCACGCTTTGCCATAAGTCTTTGCACTCTTAAGGACGTTCGGCAAACCCCTCCTGAGCTTCGCCAAACTCGTTGAGCCCCAATACAGGCCCGGACCCAACTCACGTCAATTCAACGATCCTGGTCTTTGATTCGATGCGGTACCTGTGGATCGGAAAGCAGGAGCATCCCCGTCCGCACCGCCAGCATTCGAACGCTGTCGCATGCTGTAAAAATTCGTCTACTCCAGACACGCCAACGCGGGAGCAAGCTCCCGCGCGGCGACATCCTACCAGTCACCGCACAAAGGCAGTCAACCGGCCGACCAACAACTTACTTGTGTTCTTTGACTTCTTCGAACTCAGCGTCGACAACGTCGTCAGCCTTTTCAGCTTTTTCAGCGTGCGGTGCCGCACCTTCAGCTGGCTGGGCCTGTTCGGCGTACATCTTCTGCGCCACTGGAGCGGAGACTTTCGACAGCTCTTCAACCTTGGCTTCAATGGCAGCCTTGTCGTCGCCCTTGATAGCGGCTTCCAGGGCAACCACAGCAGCTTCGATTGCAGTCTTCTCTTCAGCAGTCACTTTTTCACCAGCGTCCGTGACCATTTTGCGCGTCGAGTGAACCAGCGCGTCGCCCTGGTTGCGGGCAGTAGCCAGCTCTTCGAACTTGCGATCTTCGTCGGCGTTGGTTTCAGCATCACGAATCATCTGCTGAATTTCTTCCTCGGACAGACCGGAGTTGGCCTTGATCACGATCGACTGAGTCTTGCCGGTGGCCTTGTCTTTGGCGCCTACGTGCAGGATGCCGTTGGCATCGATGTCGAAGGTCACTTCAATTTGTGGCACGCCACGCGGTGCTGGCGGGATATCGGCCAGGTCGAACTTGCCCAGGGACTTGTTCTGTGCAGCTTGCTTACGCTCGCCTTGCAGCACGTGAATAGTCACTGCGCCCTGGTTGTCATCGGCAGTCGAGAACACTTGCGATTTCTTGGTAGGAATCGTGGTGTTTTTCTCGATCAGCGCAGTCATCACGCCACCCATGGTTTCGATACCCAGAGTCAGCGGGCTGACGTCGAGCAGCAGAACGTCTTTCACGTCACCGGCCAATACCGCGCCCTGGATAGCAGCACCCATGGCAACCGCTTCGTCCGGRTTCACGTCTTTACGGGCTTCTTTACCGAAGAAATCGGTAACAGCCTTCTGAACCAGAGGCATACGGGTCTGACCGCCGACCAGGATCACGTCGTTGATCGCGCCAACGTCGATACCCGAATCTTTCAGGGCAATGCGGCAAGGCTCGATGGTGCGTTGAACCAGGTCTTCAACCAGCGCTTCCAGCTTGGCGCGGGAGATTTTCACGTTCAAGTGCTTAGGACCGGTCGCATCTGCAGTGATGTACGGCAGGTTAACGTCGGTCTGCAGGCTCGAAGACAACTCGATCTTGGCTTTCTCAGCGGCTTCTTTCAGACGCTGCATGGCCAGCGGGTCACCCTTGAGGTTCATGCCGCTTTCTTTCTTGAATTCGTCAACGAGGTAGTCGATCAGACGAATGTCGAAGTCTTCACCGCCGAGGAAGGTGTCACCGTTGGTGGCCAACACTTCGAACTGGTGCTCACCATCGACTTCGGCGATTTCGATCACAGACACGTCGAAAGTACCGCCACCCAGGTCATAAACGATCACGGTGTGATCGCCCTTGGCCTTGTCCATACCGTAGGCCAGAGCGGCTGCGGTTGGTTCGTTGATGATGCGTTTTACGTCCAGGCCAGCAATACGGCCGGCGTCTTTGGTCGCCTGACGCTGGCTGTCGTTGAAGTAGGCCGGAACAGTGATGACCGCTTCAGTCACTGCCTCGCCGAGGTAGTCTTCGGCGGTTTTCTTCATTTTTTTCAGAATTTCAGCCGAGATCTGTGGCGGCGACATTTTCTGGCCGTTCACTTCAACCCAAGCGTCGCCATTGTCAGCCTTGGCGATTTTGTAAGGGACCATCTTGATGTCTTTCTGTACGACTTCTTCGTCGAACTTACGACCGATCAGACGCTTCACCGCATACAGGGTGTTATGCGGATTGGTCACAGCCTGACGCTTGGCCGACTGCCCCACCAGGATCTCGCCATCGTTGGCATAAGCGATGATCGACGGCGTAGTACGCGCGCCTTCAGCGTTTTCGATAACTTTGGCTACGCCGTTTTCCAGCACGGAGACGCAGGAGTTGGTAGTCCCCAGGTCGATACCGATAATTTTGCCC
>NZ_JBFTLU010000183.1:0-8105 GCF_056396605.1 Pseudomonas sp. 05T35 | reverse complement strand
GAATTCGTCGCCGTCGCCGAATGCAACCAGTTCACCGCTGCTGCCGAACGCCTCGGGGTTTCGTCTTCGCACATCAGTCGACAAATCGTACGCCTTGAAGAGCGCCTGCAAACCCGCCTGCTTTACCGCAGTACCCGTCGGGTGACGCTGACCGAAGCCGGGCAGACRTTCCTGCAACACTGCCAACGCTTGCAGGACGGACGCGAAGAAGCCTTGCGCGCCGTCGGCGACCTGACCAGCGAACCCAAAGGCATGCTGCGCATGACCTGTGCAGTGGCGTACGGCGAGCGCTTCATCGTGCCGCTGGTGACCAGCTTCATGGGGCTTTATCCACAATTGCGGGTCGATATCGAGCTGAGCAACCGTCCGCTCGACCTGGTACACGAGGGCCTGGACCTGGCAATCCGGCTCGGCCGCCTGCAAGACTCACGACTGGTGGCCACGCGCCTGGCGCCACGACGCATGTACTTGTGCGCCTCGCCGTCCTATCTGGAACGTTATGGCCGACCGCACAGTTTGTCGGAGCTGAGTCGACACAACTGCCTGATCGGCAGCTCGGACATCTGGCAACTGGAGCAGGACGGCAGAGAGTTTTCCCAGCGAGTACAAGGCAATTGGCGCTGTAACAGCGGGCAAGCGGTGCTGGACGCGGCACTACAAGGTGTCGGGTTGTGTCAACTGCCGGACTATTACGTGCTGGAGCACCTGAACAGTGGCGCGCTGGTGTCGTTGCTGGATGCTCATCAACCACCGAACACCGCCGTATGGGCGCTGTATCCGCAGCAACGGCATCTATCGCCGAAAGTGCGCAAACTCGTGGACTATCTGAAAGAAGGGTTGGCAAAAAGGCCGGAATACCAACTTTGATCAAAGGATCAAAGGATCAAAGGATCAAAGAATCGCAGCCTACCGCAGCTCCAAAGATAACCAATAACACGCCCCCACCACTCAACAGGCCGAGCGTTAGCTCGCCTGCCGCTGCTGATCTTGATCCACCCGCCCCTTCGGGAGGCCGAGTGGAGGTGTTCATCAGGGGGTGGGCGCGCAGCGCCGTACGGCGCAGCCGGACACATCGAGAGGAGGTCGTCGCGAAGCAGACCGTAGGCGATGCCCCCTGATGAATGCCGGAGCGAGGTGCCGTACGCTTGGGGCGAAGCGTTTTGCTTACTTTTGGGCGTCTGCAAAAGTGAGTCGCCGTCAGGGCGAAACCCTAAGCGGCCGTTACCGCAGGAATGGATATGTACACCTGCAGGAGGTTGGTCGGCTTTCAGGCCGCCATCGCGAGCAGGCTCGCTCCCACAGTGGATTGGTGTACATCTGCGGGAGATTGGTYGGCTGTCAGGCCGCCTTCGCGAGCAAGCCCGCTCCCACAGTAGATCTATGTACATCCGCAAAAGATTGGTTGGCTGTCAGGCTGCCTTCGCGAGCAGGCTCGCTCCCACAACAGTTGAGCGTTGTGACAGAGGAGTCAGCGGCGATTCGCCCAACGCAGGCGCAACCACTCGAGGTCTTCAGGCCGGGTAACCTTGAGATTATCCGCCCGCCCCTCGATCAAGCGTGGCGCCTGCCCAGACCACTCCATCGCAGAAGCCTCATCGGTAACAGTCACATCAGCCACCAGACTGTCCGCCAACGCCCGGTGCAAAGCACCCAGACGAAACATCTGCGGCGTGTATGCCTGCCAGATCAAACTGCGGTCAACGGTTTCAAGGACCCGCCCATGCCTGTCCACACGCTTGAGCGTGTCACGCGCAGGCACAGCCAGTAACCCGCCGACAGGATCATCAGCCAATTCCGACAGCAACTTGTCGAGATCATCGCGAGCCAGGTTCGGTCGTGCCGCATCGTGGACCAACACCCAATCTTCATCGGCAGCGCCTTGCGCATGCAAATGCAGCAACGCGTTCAGCACCGAACCCGAGCGCTCTTCACCACCGTCCACCCGTTGAATACGAGGGTCAGTAGCACACGCCAGGGTCGGCCAATAAGGATCATCAACGGCAAGACTGACCACCAGGCCTTTCAAGGCTGGATGATCGAGGAAACAGCCAAGGCTGTGTTCGAGAATAGTGCGCCCGCCCAGTTGCAGGTATTGCTTGGGACGGTCCGCGGCCATACGGGCACCGACGCCCGCGGCAGGAATCACGGCCCAGAAGGCCGGTAACGTATTCATCATTGAGCCAACTGGTAAAGGGTTTCACCGTCCTTGACCATGCCCAACTCATGGCGAGCCCGCTCTTCAACGGTCTCCATGCCTTTCTTCAATTCGCTGACCTCGGCGTCCATGACCCGATTGCGCTCCAGCAACGACTCGTTCTCCGCGTGCTGATCGGCAATCTGCTGGGTCAGCTCGGCCACTTGCGCCAGGCTGCCATTACCCACCCACAGGCGGTATTGCAAACCAGCCAGCAGCAAGAGCAAGACAAGAAACAACCAGTAAGGACTGCGCATCGAATATCAGGTACCCAGTGAAAAAAGACAGCCATGCCAACTTTAAAGCTTCTGATAGTACGAAGCCTGGAAGAACCAGGCTCGTACTTATAAGGCATCAGATTAGTGGCAAAAATCCCGCTGCTGCGATTTTTTCGACACAATCCGGTGTCTTTTTAACTACCCAAGCTTAGCCGCGGAATTCGCCACGACCGTTGTACTTGGCTTTGCCGCCCAATTGCTCTTCGATGCGCAGCAGTTGGTTGTACTTGGAAACGCGGTCGGAACGGCACAGCGAACCGGTTTTGATCTGGCCAGCCGAAGTGCCCACAGCCAGGTCGGCAATGGTCGAGTCTTCGGTTTCGCCGGAACGGTGCGAGATCACGGCAGTGTAACCAGCGGCCTTGGCCATCTGGATCGCTTCCAGGGTTTCGGTCAGGGTGCCGATCTGGTTGAACTTGATCAGGATCGAGTTGGCGATCTTCTTGTCGATGCCTTCTTTCAGGATCTTGGTGTTGGTCACGAACAGGTCGTCGCCCACCAGCTGGGTTTTTTCGCCGATTTTGTCGGTGAGGATTTTCCAGCCAGCCCAGTCGGACTCGTCCAGGCCATCTTCAATGGAGATGATCGGGTAACGCTCGGTCAAGCCCTTGAGGTAATCGGCAAAACCTTCGGCGGTGAACACCTGGCCTTCGCCGGACAGGTTGTACTTGCCATCTTCGTAGAATTCGCTGGCCGCGCAGTCCAGAGCCAGGGTCACGTCAGTGCCCAGTTTGTAGCCAGCGTTGGCCACGGCTTCGGAGATCACTTTCAGTGCATCTTCGTTGGACGCCAGGTTTGGTGCAAAACCACCTTCGTCACCTACCGCAGTGCTCAGGCCACGAGCCTTCAGTACAGCTTTGAGGTGATGGAAAATCTCGGTGCCCATGCGCAGACCTTCCGAGAAAGTCTTGGCGCCCACTGGCTGAACCATGAATTCCTGGATGTCGACGTTGTTATCGGCGTGCTCGCCACCGTTGATGATGTTCATCATCGGAACCGGCATCGAGTAAACACCCGGAGTACCGTTCAGGTTGGCGATGTGTGCGTACAGCGGCAGGTCCTGGTCGTGGGCAGCAGCCTTGGCAGCAGCCAGYGACACAGCGAGGATTGCGTTAGCGCCCAGGCTGCCTTTGTTCTCGGTACCGTCCAGCTCGATCATGATGCGGTCGAGGGCTTTCTGGTCAACCGGGTCTTTACCCAGCAGCGCGGTGCGAATCGGGCCATTGATGTTGGCTACAGCCTTCAGTACACCCTTGCCCAGGTAACGGCTCTTGTCGCCATCACGCAGCTCGAGCGCTTCGCGCGAACCGGTGGAAGCACCGGACGGCGCGCAAGCGCTGCCGATGATGCCGTTATCGAGAAGCACGTCCGCTTCGACAGTGGGATTGCCACGGGAGTCGAGAACTTCACGACCTTTGATGTCGACGATTTTTGCCATTGTTGTAAACACTCCAAAGTTGACGAAAACGACGCAGCTGTAGGAAATCTTTTATCGTCGGCAAGTGATTAGCAGCGGGCAGACTTGCGGACGATAAGGCTCAAGCCCGAGGGCCTGAGCGTTCAATGAATCGTGCGGTACTTTACCGGAGAATTGAGGATTACGCGGTTTCTACCGTCGGAAAACTCTTCACCAGTTCGTCCAGAGCCTTGAGCTGAGCCAGGAATGGCTCCAGTTTGTCCAGACGCAAGGCACAAGGGCCGTCGCATTTGGCATTGTCCGGATCCGGATGCGCTTCCAGGAACAGGCCGGCCAGCGACTGGCTCATACCCGCCTTGGCCAGGTCGGTGACCTGGGCGCGGCGTCCGCCGGCAGAATCCGAGCGACCACCCGGCATTTGCAGCGCGTGGGTCACGTCGAAGAACACCGGGTATTCGAACTGCTTCATGATGCCGAAGCCGAGCATGTCCACGACCAGGTTGTTGTAGCCGAAGCTCGAACCACGCTCGCAGAGGATCAACTGATCGTTACCGGCCTCTTCGCATTTGCTCAGGATGTGTTTCATTTCCTGAGGGGCGAGGAACTGGGCTTTCTTGATGTTGATCACCGCGCCGGTCTTGGCCATCGCGACGACCAGATCGGTCTGGCGCGACAGGAAGGCCGGCAACTGGATGATCTCGCAGACTTCAGCGACAACTGCAGCCTGCTCGGGCTCATGGACATCGGTGATGATCGGCACGCCAAAGGCTTGCTTGATGTCCTGGAAAATCCGCATGCCTTCCTCGAGACCGGGGCCCCGATAGGAGGTTACCGATGAACGGTTGGCCTTGTCGAAGCTGGCCTTGAACACGTAAGGGATACCAAGCTTCTCGGTAACCTTTACGTACTCTTCACAGACCTGCATCGCCATGTCACGGCTTTCCAGCACGTTCATGCCACCGAACAGCACCATCGGTTTGTCGTTGGCGATTTCGATGTTGCCTACGCGGATGATCTTTTGAGCCATCAGGTTCAAGCCTTCTTCTGGTGTTGAGCCAAAGCTGCTTTGACGAAGCCGCTGAACAACGGGTGGCCGTCGCGCGGAGTCGAGGTGAACTCCGGGTGGAACTGGCAAGCAACGAACCATGGGTGGTTCGGCGCTTCAACCACTTCAACCAGCGCACCGTCACCGGAACGACCGGAGATTTTCAGACCGGCTTCGATCAGTTGCGGCAGCAGCTTGTTGTTCACTTCATAGCGATGACGATGACGCTCGACGATCACGTCCTTGGCGTAGCAATCGTGGACCAGGGAGCCGGCTTCCAGCAGGCACTCCTGAGCACCCAGACGCATGGTGCCGCCCAGATCGGACGATTCGGAACGGGTTTCGACGGCACCGGTGGCATCTTCCCACTCGGTGATCAGTCCCACGACCGGGTGACCGCTGGTGCGATCGAACTCGGTGGAGTTGGCGTCTTTCCAGCCCAGCACGTTACGGGCGAATTCGATCACGGCGACTTGCATGCCCAGGCAGATACCCAGGTACGGAACCTTGTTTTCGCGAGCGTATTGAACGGCGGTGATCTTGCCTTCCACGCCACGCAGACCGAAGCCGCCAGGAACCAGAATCGCATCAGCGCCTTCCAGCAGCGCGGTGCCCTGGTTCTCGATGTCTTCGGAGTCGATGTAACGCAGGTTGACCTTGGTACGGTTGCTGATGCCGGCATGACTCATCGCTTCGATCAGCGACTTGTAGGCGTCCAGCAGCTCCATGTACTTGCCGACCATGGCGATGGTGACTTCGTGCTCAGGGTTGAGCTTGGCATCGACCACGGCTTCCCACTCAGACAGATCGGCGCCGCCACATTGCAGGCCGAAACGCTCGACGACGAAATCATCCAGGCCCTGGGAATGCAGGATGCCCGGGATTTTGTAGATGGTGTCGGCGTCTTCCAGCGCGATGACCGCACGTTCTTCAACGTTGGTGAACTGCGCGATCTTGCGACGTGAAGAGATATCGATCGGGTGGTCGGAACGGCATACCAGCACGTCTGGCTGCAGACCGATGGAACGCAGCTCCTTGACCGAGTGCTGAGTTGGCTTGGTTTTGGTTTCGCCGGCAGTGGCGATGTACGGCACCAGAGTCAGGTGCATCAGCATCGCGCGCTTGGCGCCGACTTCGAAACGCAATTGACGGATGGCTTCGAGGAACGGCTGGGATTCGATGTCACCCACGGTGCCACCGATCTCGACCATCGCCACGTCGGCATCGCCTGCACCCTTGATGATGCGGCGCTTGATTTCGTCGGTGATGTGCGGAATCACCTGGATGGTTGCGCCCAGGTAATCACCACGGCGCTCTTTGCGCAGGACGTGCTCGTAGACACGGCCGGTGGTGAAGTTGTTGTTCTGGGTCATGGTCGTGCGGATGAACCGCTCGTAGTGGCCCAGGTCCAGGTCGGTCTCGGCGCCGTCGTGAGTGACGAACACTTCACCGTGCTGGAACGGGCTCATGGTGCCCGGGTCAACGTTGATGTACGGGTCCAGCTTGAGCATGGTGACCTTAAGTCCCCGCGCCTCCAGGATGGCCGCCAATGAAGCCGATGCAATGCCTTTCCCCAATGAAGAAACAACACCGCCCGTGACGAATATGTAGCGCGTCATGAAAAACCCTAGAAGTCTGCGTTAAAGCGGTCCGAGCCGCCGGGGAAAGCGAAGGAAGGCCGAAGCCCCCGATCACCTGCATTAATTACAGTGCATCTTTCAAAAAAACCGCCGCGTTGGGACAGACCGGAAGAAGAATCACCGGTACGTTGCTCGCTACACATTTTTTGGAATCGCCCAGCAAAGACTGCTTGGTAATCGGCAACTCCTGCAATTCAGCTGAATCCACAGAAGTTGTATCAAGAAGGGAGCGTAGTCTACCGGAAAGCCCCTTTCAGCTCAAACCTTGATCGTTGATCGCTGGCTGCCACCGCAAAAGACCGTTTCCCCCCGCACTACCGTCGAGCCCACGCAGGTTTGCCACCGCGAGCAATTGTTTATTGCAGAAGAGCAGCGGCAATCTGCCACGGGCAAACAGCGGCAGGCCGCTTTCATTGAGCAAACGTTTGAGGTCGCGATGCCCGCGCCCCGGCAAATGCATGATTTCACCGCCCTGCCGGTAGCGCACGCTTAATACGCCGGCAGGAATGGTCCCGCTGAAGGTCAACCGGCCGTTGTCCGGCAGCAGCAGTGCCACCGACGGATCAGGCCAAAGCGGAGCCGGCTCGGGGAGGTTCAGCCAATGGCCGGACAACCACCAGATTCGCCCGTTCGCACGATGCAATTCACCGTCTGCCAGGCGCCAGATCGGCCGCGCATCCGTCACTGCATCGCGCAAATTTTCCCAACCCGACCAATGGTCACTGTCCGGCATCCGCGTCAACGGCGCCAGCCAGTGGCTAAGGGCATTGCGCTGGCGGGCGGCGGAAAGCTTTTCAAGCGCAGCCATTTCCAGCGACGGCACACCCAGCCAATCGAACTCGCTGACCGTTGCGGCGGATACCAGATCTATCTCGGCCAAATCATCGAGCAGCCCCTGCGCTTCACTCAAATGCGCAGCACTGCGGGCAATGGTGGTCACGGCCTGCGGCCAACGCTGAGTCAGCGCTGGAAAAATCTGCTGGCGAAGGTAATTGCGAGAAAACTGCTGATCGGCGTTCGACGGATCCTCGATCCAGCTCAACTGATGCTCGACGGCATAGGCTTCGAGTTCGGCCCGCGAGACCTCCAGCAACGGCCGCAGCAAAAAACCACGCCCCAATGGACGCTGCGACGGGATCGCCGACAAGCCTCTCACCCCTGCTCCGCGCAACAGACGGAACAAAAGGGTTTCGGCCTGATCGTCTCGGTGCTGCGCCGTCAGTAGCAGCTCATTGGTTTCGGTGGCCTCGACAAAGGCGCCATACCGCGACTCACGAGCTGCGCGTTCAAGACTCGCACCAGGCAGGACCTGAACGCGAACAACCTCCAACGGCACACCCAGAGCATCACACACCGACTGACAATGCTCCGGCCACGCATCAGCCGCAGCCTGGAGGCCGTGATGGATGTGAATGGCTTTGAGTTCAGGCAGGGAATGTTTTTTTGCGAGTTGCGCAAGAAGGTGCAGCAGAACGGTGGAGTCGAGACCACCGGAGAAGGCGACACGCCAGGTTGGCGCGGTGCGCCAAGG
>NZ_JBFTLU010000182.1:0-10559 GCF_056396605.1 Pseudomonas sp. 05T35 | reverse complement strand
ATAAATAACTGCGCAACCAATAAGCGCGAGTACTGTTCACTTTGTTTGGTCAGAAAGGCCATGACAACGAGAAAACCAAAAGCGGCAAGCCACGCCTTCAAAAGTTTAAATGCTTTGACGGTGAATCCAACATTGCTTCGGTAAATAGCATAATGGTCGTACACGACGGCCAACGCCCCAAGCAGCAACAGGAGCATAATGACATAAGCCTGCGTTATAACGCCGATATGATAATCGATCAAATACCATGCAATACCGATCACAGCAACAAAATCGAGACCGGCCTGAATAGCGTTACTGGTACTGCTTCGTCGCTGGAGTATGGAGCGGCTACTGTTGGGTTCGAATATCATCATTAGACCTCATTAAATTGAGAATCCAAAACGCTTATCTATTAAATAATAAAAGGCAATGAAGATATAATTATTAATTAATTTGTCAGCGTTGAATGATCCATCGGCGGTGTACTGCAGCTTCGATGATTCGCACCACATTGGCAGCTCTCCTGGTGCCAGAGCCTTGAGCAAGTCGCCCTGAACCATCAGCGCCAGACCCTCCTCGTAATACTTGCTGGCCTTCTCAGCCGGCGAGGAGCAGGCCGCCAAGCCAACAGAACAGACTGCAAGGAGCGCGACCCAGGCGTCTTTGCCAACTTTGCTCAAATACATCTTCATCGAATTCACCCCCCCTTGGAGGTCAATGCGGAATATGAGCCGCCAGCCGTGATCTCACTAGCACGCCACTCACCCAGGAGATCCTCCCTGAAAGAAGCTTTCTACTATGTCGGGGTATAGCCCAGCGTGGACAAACCGTGTCAGCAAACTGACGTGTTCCTCATGTTGAAAAATGGTCAGGAGTTAGGCGATCTGCCATCAAGTGCCGTCAGACAGCGGCTCTGCCTGTGGTTGAGGCATTGCAGACGCTGTAAAGAAAACGATAAACGGTCGTAAAGCTTGAGTTACAAGGGTTGACAAGATGTAGGTGTGTCATTTTTGAGTCATCTGTTTTTTGACGCTTTTGCACGTTAGATGGCATTTCTTGCGCTTTAAGTGCGTGCTGATAGTGTCAAGAAATGGCCAGTCATCAGCGCCCACATCCGCCAGACGCTGGTTCGGCATCCAAGAAACGGTGTACCAATATCGGACAGTGATCATCAGCGCCGCGGCCCGCTGAAGGGCTATGACCTGGCGGTGATCGAACCGATCTACGGCAAGCCGCTGAGTCAGCCGAGCGACGATGATTTCACCTTCAACTATCGCTTCAATGCACGGCTGGGGGCGAAGCCTGCATGGTGTCATATCGATCTCAAGACCATTGTGATCCCTGACCAGGCACCATCGGCCGTTGCCGCCGCCATTCCGTAGGAGTTGGGGGGGAACACCGGTGCATACGAGCTGCCGAAGGCTGCGATCTTTCCGGGGGCCATCGGAACGTCAAAAGATCGCAGGCTGCGCCAGCTCCTGCGCGAAGGGGAGACTTGGGCGTTCAATCCTGTCCGCTATCCTTGATCTCACCTTCTGTTGAACGAGCGTTCCCATGCTTGAAGTGCACGGCGTGTTCAAGAGCTACGCCACCCCGCAAGGTCCGTTGGCGGTGTTGCAAGGTGTCGACTTGCACTTGGCGCAAGGCAGCAGTCTGGCGCTGATGGGCGAATCCGGCAGTGGCAAGAGCACCTTGCTGCACTTGATTGCCGGGCTCGACAAGGTTGATCGCGGCAGCATCCGTATGGGCGATCAGTGCCTCGAGCAGATGAACGAAGGGCAACTGGCAAATTGGCGGCGCACTGAAATCGGCTTGGTGTTCCAGCAGTACAACCTGATTGGCAGCCTGCGGGTCGAGGAAAATCTGGTATTCCAGGCACGTCTGGCCGGGCGTCATGACCTGCGTTGGCAGGCGCACCTGGTGGCGCGGCTGGGGCTGGGGGATTTACTCCAACGTTATCCGGAGCAATTGTCCGGTGGCCAGCAGCAACGGGTTGCTCTCGGTCGGGCGCTGGCGTCGCGTCCGCGTCTGCTGTTGGCCGATGAGCCGACCGGCAGTCTCGATGAACACACCAGCGACGAGGTGCTCGACTTGCTGCTGGAGCTGCTCGATGACAGCCCCAGCAGTTTGTTGATGGTCACTCACAGCCCACGGGTCGCCGCACGGCTGGCAGAAAAAGTGCTGCTGCACGGTGGACGCCTGGTCGACACAGGCCAACGCTGATATGGACGTTTTGCGTGAAACCTTGCGAGCGCTGCTCAGCCATTGGCGTCAGCACCCGGTGCAGTTTTTCAGTGTGCTGACTGGGCTCTGGCTGGCCACCGGCCTGCTGACCGGGGTACAGGCGCTGAACAGTCAGGCGCGAGAAAGTTACGCCCGCGCCAGTCAACTGATTGGCGGTGAACCCCGTATCGAGCCGTTGTCGTTGCCCAGCGGTTCGGCGCTGGCCGGACAACACCTCGACATGGCGCAGATGGTCGATTTTGTCGGCCCGCCGGGCCGTACCTGGATTGCCCCGTCAACCTTGCAGGCGCTCGGTTTACGTGACGGCGACCAACCGCAAAACCTCAACGGGCAGACCTTGCCGCCGTTGCACAGTCAGGTCGACATGGCCCCCGGCGTATTGCTGGTGGACATCGGAGTTGCCCAGCAGGTGCTGGGTTTGCCGGCACAGCTGTCGCGACTGTTGTTGCCCAGGGATTTCGCCGCCACCGAGCCTCAGCTACCCAGCGAATTGACGGGGCAGTTGCAACTCAAGCGCAGCGGCGAGGAAAACAATCTGGCGCGGCTTACCGAAAGCTTTCACCTGAACCTCGACGCGCTGGGGTTTCTGTCGTTCGTGGTCGGCTTGTTCATTGTCCACGCGGCTATTGGTCTGGCGCTGGAGCAACGTCGCGGGTTGTTCAGAACCCTGCGCGCCTGTGGGGTCAGCGTGCGGACGCTGATCTTCTGCCTGAGCCTTGAATTGGGTGGGCTGGCACTGCTCGGCGGGATGGCCGGGGTAGTCAGCGGCTACCTGTTGGCCAGTCTGCTGTTGCCGGACGTGGCCGCCAGCTTGCGTGGTTTGTATGGTGCCGAAGTGGCGGGGCAGTTGAGCCTCAGCCCGCTGTGGTGGTTCAGCGGACTCGGATTGAGCCTGCTCGGCGCACTGCTGGCCGGCGCCAACAGTTTGCTGCGGGCAGCGCAGCTGCCGTTGCTGGCGTTGGCCAATCCGCAAGCCTGGCATCAGGCTCATGCGCGCTGGTTGCGGCGTCAGGGTTGGGTGGCCGCAGTCGCTGCGGCGATCGGACTGATTGCGTTGACGTGGGGGGACAGCCTGGCCAGTGGTTTTGTGTTGATGGCTGCGTTATTGATCGGTGCCGCATTGAGTTTGCCGGTGCTGCTCGACGCTGTATTGAATCGGCTCGTGCGGCGCAGCCGGTCGGTGCTGGGGCAATGGTTTCTCGCCGATTGCCGTCAGCAGTTGCCAGCCCTGAGCCTGGCCTTGATGGCGCTGCTGTTGGCGCTGGCGGCCAACATCGGGGCCGGCAGCATGACCGCCGGTTTTCGTCAGACGTTCAGTGACTGGCTGGAGCAACGGCTGACTGCCGAGCTTTACGTCAACCCGCAGAACCCGGCACAGGCCACCGAACTGCAGCAGTGGCTGCCGGAGCAAAAGCTCAGCGCGGTGTTGCCGAGCTGGCAGGTTGCGGTGTCGTTGCAGGGCTGGCCGGCGGACCTTTACGGGGTGATCGACCATCCGACCTATCGCGAACATTGGCCGTTGCTTGACGCGTTGGGTGAGCGTCCCTGGGATCAGTTGGTGGCGCATGACACGGTGATGCTCAGCGAACAACTGGCCCGTCGACTCAAGCTGCGGCTCGGTGACCGTCTGAGCGTTCCCACACCTCAAGGCGCGTGGTCACCGCAACTGATCGGAATCTATGCCGACTACGGCAACCCGAAGGGGCACTTGCTGGTCAACGCCGAACACCTGCTGCGTTACTGGCCGCAACTGACGCCGAGTCGCTTCAACCTGCGTCTCGATCCGGCGCAAATCCCCGCGCTGCTGACGGCGCTACAAACGCGCTTTGCCCTGGACGACAGCCGCATTGTCGATCAGGCCCGGCTCAAGGGCTGGTCGACGCAGGTGTTCGAACGGACCTTCGCGGCGACGGCGGCGCTCAACAGCCTGACCCTCGGCGTGGCCGGTGTGGCGCTGTTCATCAGTTTGCTCACCCAGAGTCAGAGCCGTCTCGGGCAACTGGCACCGTTGTGGGCGCTGGGCGTGACGCGCCGACAACTGATGCTGCTCAACCTCGGGCAGACCTGGTTACTGGCCCTGCTCACGCTGGTGGTGGCGTTACCCTTGGGACTGGCGCTGGCCTGGTGCCTGGACACGGTGATCAACGTTCAGGCGTTCGGCTGGCGCCTGCCGTTGCGGGTGTTCCCGCTGCAACTCGTGGAATTGATGGGGCTGGCGATGTTGGCGACGTTACTGGCCTCGGCCTGGCCATTGTTCAAGCTCTATCGCACGCAACCGGCGGACCTGCTGAGGAGCTTTGCCCATGAGGATTAACTGGGCCGTTGGCGTGTTGTTGCTGGCACTGACTGGTTGCGATGACTCATCGACGCACAACGAAAGTTTCGCCGGGCTGGGCAGTGAAGCGGCGGCGTTCCAGCAGGTGACGCCGAGCCGGGTATTCAGCTTTCCGGCCGATCATGGTGCTCATGACGGTTACCGCGTCGAGTGGTGGTACATCACCGCCAACCTCAAGGACCCGCAGGGCCGGGAATTTGGCGTGCAGTGGACGCTGTTTCGCAATGCGCTAAAGGCCGGGCCCGAGCAACCCGGCTGGGCCAGCCAGATCGTCTGGCTCGGTCATGCGGCAGTGACCTCGGCGACCGTTCATCACGCCGCCGAGCGTTATGCCCGCGGTGGCGTCGGCCAGGCCGGGGTTCAGAGCGTGCCGTTTGCGGCGTGGATCGATGACTGGCGCCTGAACACTCAAACCGACACCGTGAACCCTTTGGCCGAGATGCACATGCAGGCCAGCGGCAAGGGTTTCAACTATCGGCTGCGACTCACCTCAAATAGGCCGTTGGTGCTGCAAGGCGAGCAGGGCTTCAGTCAAAAATCCGAGCAGGGCCAGGCGTCGTACTACTACAGCCAGCCGTTCTTCCAGGCCAGCGGCAGCCTGGAAATCGACGGCACGACGTATCAGGTCAGTGGCCGGGCGTGGCTCGACCGTGAGTGGAGCAGTCAGCCACTGACGGCGAGCCAGACCGGTTGGGACTGGTTTTCCCTGCACCTGGACAGTGGCGCGCAAGTGATGCTGTATCGGATTCGACAGAAGGACGCAGGGGTGTACCTGACCGGCAGCTGGATCAACCCGGATGGCAGCGTTGTGCAACTCTCGCGAGACGAGATCAGCCTCACGCCGTTGGCGTCTTCCGAGGTGGCCGGGCGGCGTTTGCCGACGCGCTGGTCGATCAAGGTCCCGGGCAAAGGCCTGGATATCACCAGCAGCGCGCTGAACCCCGGGGCCTGGATGGATTTGCGCATTCCCTACTGGGAGGGGCCGGTGCAACTGAGCGGCAGCCATGCCGGCAACGGGTATCTGGAAATGACCGGGTACTGATCCAGAGCGCTGCCCGCTATCTTTGCGCTCTTGCTCAGGGAATCAAGGGTGGTCGAACTGGTTCGTTTTTTTTCGTTACAAACAATTTGGCAGAAATAGGGTGGGCAGATTAATTCAGAATCTTTCAACGGACAGGACGTTCGCGTTGCATTAAAATCCCCCCGTTCGCCCAGTGTCGGGGCTCTTTACCGGTGCATGGATTGCCAGGCCATAACACTGGGCGAACACCTTCCTCCAGGCGCGATAAACAACATTTCATGACGCGCCTCATCGCGCCGCAGCCTTCACGTAACGCCTGCCGTTAAAAAGCCCCCTGTTCAAGCAACTGGCTGAAGACTTCCAGTTCGTTTTTTTCCAGATCGGATATCACGATAAAACGCATGTGATTGTGTTGCCACGCGACCACGTTGTAACCGCGGATGAACTGGTTTTTCCGGGGCTGATCGGTTTCTGTCGTCGGCACCATGAACACGTTGATGATGTGCTTCGCCCGCCCGTAAGACAGTGCAGCGGTCGTCTGGTGCTGCAGGTAATCCAGGCGCCCGCCGAGTAAAGGGAAACCCTGTGCCGAGAAGTCGAACACCGGTGGCGAAAAATCCAGCTTGCCGGTAAACCAGGGCTTGACCGTGTGCCGGTCGGACGATACGACATCGTTCAAGTGCTGGGCCATCAACGAGCGCACATGGCTGGACACCGCTTCGTCCAGCCAGGGTTGCTCAGGCGAAGGCGTGGCCACATACAACACCAGGGCCATGGCCAGCGCGACCGCGGAAAAAACCGGTGCCAGCCACTTTCGCGTGGCATCTCTCACCACTTGCCAGGGAGAGGTCGGTGACGGGAGATTGACGAAGATCTGTTGAATCAGCGCATCGGGCGCCGCGTAATACGGCGCATAGGCCTTGACGCTGCTGATCAGCCGTTGCATTTCATCATGCACGCGTTGGCAGTCGGCACAGTGCGACAGGTGCCCGGCAACGTTTGCAGTGGTCGTTGCATCCAGTTCATGGTCCAGGTAGCCATGAATCAATTCGTGGCAGACCGTGCAGTTGATCTCATTCATGGCCTTGCAACTTCAGTAGTTCCAGCTTGAGCATGGCGCGAGCCCGGGCCAGTCTTGACATGACGGTTCCCAGAGGTATGTCCACCACCTTCGCGATGTCCTTGTAGGGCATATCCTCCAATTCCTTGAGGACGATCATTTCGCGAAAAGCCGGGGGCAGGGCGCGCAGTGCCTGTTGAACCCGTGCAGCGTCTTCGGCCTGCATGGCGAGCAGCTCCGGTGTCTGGCTATGGCTCAGGGCAACGTTGTCTTGCGAGATTTCATCGCCGATGGCGACCCAACGATGGCTGGCCGAGCCCTTTAGCCAGTTGTAACTCTCGTTGCGGACGATCGTCAGGAACCAGGCCTTGGCATTGCCATCGGCAAAGCGATGCAGAAATCTGAACGCCTTGAGTGCACTTTCCTGCACCACATCATGTGCCGCGCTGTCACTGCCGGTGAGCCAGCGCGCGAGGTTGTAAGCGGCATCCATATGCGGTGCAAGCAGCTCCTCAAATCGCTTCATAGTGCCCCAGCCTTTGCCCCCTATAACCCGGATTCGCTGCGTTTTATTCCCGGAATGAAAAATATTTTTTTCCCGGGAATAAAACCCCGACCGGCGCGGTTGTACATCCTGTCAGTTCATCAATGTAGACCGCTACGAGGGCGTTCCCATGAACATTCGTCCGGCATCACATGAAAAACGTACAGACGGCCCCCTGGACCCCGACCGCAGGCACCTGCTCAAGTGCTCGGCGTGGGCGGGTGCCGGTGTCATCTGGGCATTGAGCGGTGGCATTCCGCGAGCGTTCGCCCTGGGCGAAGATGGCCAGGTGAAGGACCCGAAAGCGCTGGACAGCACCTTCCACTTCGTACAAATCAGCGACTCGCACATCGGCTTCAACAAGGACGCCAATCCCGAACCGCTGAAGACCTTGCAGGTCGCCATCGACAAAGTTATTGCGCTGCCGAAACGGCCTTCGCTGATCCTCCACACGGGCGACATCACCCACCTCTCCAAACCCGAGGAATTCGATACGGCCGCATCTGTGCTCAAAGGCCTGCCTTCAACCGTGCACTACATTCCAGGCGAGCACGACACCCTCGATGAGGGCGGCGGCAAGCTCTACCTCGAGCGCTATGGCAAAGGCACCAAAGGCAATGGCTGGTACAGCTTCAACGACCACGGCGTGCACTTCATCGCGCTGGTCAATGTCTTCAACTTCCAGGCCGGCCATGAGGCCACGCTCGGTGCCGAGCAACTGGCCTGGCTGCAAGATGATTTAAAGGCGGTGAGTACCAGCACACCGGTTGTGGTGTTCACCCACATTCCATTGTGGACGATCTACCAGCCATGGGGCTGGGGCACCGAAGACGGCGATCAGGCCATCGCCATGCTGCGCAAATACGGTTCGGTGACGGTCCTCAATGGTCACATCCATCAGGTCATCCAGAAAGTCGAGGGCAACATCACCTTCCACACCGCACGCGGCACGGCTTACCCGCAACCCGCACCCGGTGTCGGGCCAGCACCGGGACCGATGACCGTGGCAGCCGATCAACTGCGCAACTACCTGGGGATTACCGAGGTCAAGGCGACGCAGGGCGATCATCCATTGGCATTGATCGATTCGACACTCGTTTGAGGACGGCGCTGACATGAAGCATTTACTGCGTGTAGTGGTCTTGGGTTGCTTGATGGTGTCGATACCGGCGTGGGCAGAAGGGATCAAAATCGATATCAAGGAATTCATGTTTGCGCCCAAGGACGTGACGGTAGCGGTGGGCACCAAAGTGACCTGGGTCAACGACGATCAAACGGTCCATACGGTGAAGGAAACCCACAACGTGTTCCATTCAGCGGCGCTCGACACCAACGACCAGTTTTCCTATCAGTTCAATACGCCGGGGACGTTTGAATACTACTGCGCACTGCACCCGCAGATGATTGGGAAGATTATTGTCAGCGGGGCGAAGTGAGGGGAGGGGTGTTGCAACACAGAAAAATGGATGACCCCAGGGGTTGATGACGGTCAATCAAGTGAACGCAAAGTTCGAAACAGCAAAGATAAAATGTGGGAGCGAGCCTGCTCGCGATGACGKTTTTACATTCGGCATCAATGTTGACTGTCACGCCGCTATCGCGAGCAGGCTCGCTCCCACAGGGGGCTTGCTTCGTTTTACAGAATGCATTTCCTTTACAGACCGGCATTAACCCCTGAGATCGCCTATTTTCATTACTGCGCCGACACCTGCGCTTGCAGTCGTCGACCAATGACATCCAGCAAATCACAACCGTCGCGCAGCGGAATCGCCAACACCCGTGCAAAGTCCTGCAAAACGACGGCATCGTTGTGGGGGGCTTCACGCAGGGCAAGATTCTCCAGCAACTGCGTCACCGCACTGATGCGGTAGGCGGCAGTGTCGTGCAGCACGTCGAGCGGTGCTTCGGTGTCGATAACCAGCGAGTGAAAGTTGTTGTCGATCCCGGTGATGGGCATTAACGCGAGCCATGGCTGTACCTCCATTGGATAAACGAACCTGAACACTCAATGGCGAACGCCGGATGCCAAATCAGGCATATCGAGGTGCTCCAGTGCCCGGTTGACCATCAACTCACCCAGCACGGTCAACTGCTGAATCGCCAACGCCACGCTGCGACGCGAGCCTTCGAGTTCAAAGGCCAGATCGGTGGCCATGGCATTGAGCGAGGCGAGGGTTTCGGAGGTGTGGATCAGCAGGGTTTCGGTGTCGACGTCAGGGCTGATGGTGAAGAGACGGCTGATGGAGGCGGGGGGATTGGGGGTGATCTTTTTCATTGGCTTGTTCCTGAAACCAAATCAAGGAAAAGCGCCTGCTTGAATTTAGAGGCGCTCGTGCACCTAGATTTTTTTGAAGGGCTTCCACACCCTTGCCACTGATTTTGCAGCGACAGACGAAGGCTATTCGCCTGGCCCACCCGGCACAAGTTCACCAAAACCGCTACAGCGTGCAGGAAATGTCCGAAGCCCGTGTTTCTGCGGTCTCTCGCCAAAGAGTCGAACCCGTTTCAAGCGGCCCTCAGCATGTTCGTCTAACCTGCGATGATTGTGCATCGAGAGTCTGTCGATGGAACCCGAGTACGCTGTRCACCGCAATACACCCATGCTGGCGGTAGTCGACGCTCGTGGCCTGGCCGTGGCGTCCGTAGCCTATTACCGCAAGACCAGCAGCGATGTGCGGCCTGAGACGCGAATAACGCGCGAGACTTTTGATGCGGCCGGTCGATCGCTGGCGAATTGGGACCCGCGTTTGGGCTCAGGCGGTACACCGATTGCCTCGATGATTCGCGTTCCTGGCTTGTCTGGACAACCCGTGTTAACCATCAGCGTTGATGCCGGTTGGCGGTTGGCATTGCAGGATGACACCRGGCAGGTTCGGCAGAACTGGGACGGGGCGGGGAATACAACTTGCTTTGAATACGACCCGATGGGCCGGCCACTGAGTATCGAGCAAACCTCGCCCAATACCGCCATGCAGTGTGTGGAGCGTTTTTATTACGGCTCGGCTGAATCAGAGGTCAGCGCTCGAAACCAGTGTGGTCGGTTGATTCGCCATGCGGACACTGCCGGTACGCGTGAGGTGCCCGACTACAACCTGCAAGGGGAACCGCTCACGGAATCACGGCGTTTTCTGGCAGCACTGGATCACCCTGGGTGGCCTGTCGCCGAGAGCCAACAGAATGCCTTGCTGGAGCAGGAGGCGGACAAAATCTACAGTACTCACTGGCAGTACGACGCGCTGGGTGGCGTGCTTGAGCATCTTGATGCCGCTGGACATGCTCGGCGCTATGCCTACACAGTTCAAGGGCAATTGCAGAGCAGTTGGCTGACGGTTGCCGGCAAGTCGGAACACGTGCTGGTCAGTGACATGGTCTA
>NZ_JBFTLU010000181.1:0-8184 GCF_056396605.1 Pseudomonas sp. 05T35 | reverse complement strand
TGCTTGAACAGTGGGGCACGCTGGGTCATCCCTGGCACCCGAACTACAAGACCAAGCTTGGCTTGGGCACCCCTGAGGTCATTGCTTTATCACCGGAATTCGAAGCCTGCGTGCCCGTCGTCCTGTGCGCCTTGCATCGGCAATGGGCTCACGTCGAATCATTGAACGAACCCGAGCATTACCGCGACTGGTGGCAAGGGCATTTCCCGCTCGCGACCGAACAATTGACCCGGCACCTTCTAACCCAAGGCCTCGACCCGGATGACTACCTGCCCCTCCCCGTCCATCCATGGCAAGCCGCAGAGGAACTACCGCGCTCGTTCGCTCGCGAGATTGCCGACCGCGTGCTGGTCATGACCAGCATCATTGCGTTCAACGGTCAGCCGACCATGTCGTTTCGCACCCTGGTGCCCACTGCAAACCGCTGCTCACCGATGGTCAAGCTTCCGGTAGCGCTGCGACTGACCAGCGTGCAACGCACCCTTTCACCACGCTCGGCACGCATGGGGCCAAGGGTCAGCGGATTGTTGCTGCGAATACTCAAGCAGGAGCCGCAGATTCGAGCCGTGTTGAACATCGTGCCGGAACGTATTGGCGTGCATTACGCGCCGCAACCAGCGGATGACCAACGCTCCCGGCACCTGGCGGTGCTTTACCGGGACAACCCGTCGAGCGTGCTGCAGCCGGGCGAAATGGCCGTTCCCGTTGGCAGCCTGTTCGCCCTGGATGAACACGGACAACCGTTACTGCGCCAGTGGATCAGGTTGGCCCAGGGAGGCGACGGCAGACCGGAACTGCTGCGTTTTTTCCGTGACTATCTATCGATCGCCGTTCCCGGACTGCTCGGTCTGTACCTGATCTACGGCGTCGCCTTCGAGGCGCACCAGCAGAACAGCTTCATGGTCATGAGTGCCGAAGGACAGTTGAGCCGGTTGATGGTGCGTGACTTCGGCGACATCCGGATACACCGCCAGACCTTGCACCGGCAAGGCCTCGACCTTCAGTTGCATGACCCGCAGATGACGCTGTATGACGATGCGGACTTCGTGCGCGACAAACTCTTGCACACCACCTTCATGTGCCATCTCGGGGAGCTGGTTCTGCTCTGTGCCCGGCATTGGAAGATGCCGGACGATGCACTCTGGAATGAGCTGGCCATTCAGGTCAGCGACTGCTTTGACCACCTGCGCGAACGGGTCGAGCCACAGCGCTGGGCAATCGAGCGTCTGGCCTTGCTGAAACAGGACTGGCCGGCCAAATCGTTCATGCGTATGCGCTTGCTCGACAGTGCGCTCGATATCGTCGGTCGCCTGAGCAACCCACTTCGCGTGCACTCGTAAAATACTCGCAAGAGCGACCAAAAAGGTTTTCGATCAAGTAACAGCACTTGATCGAAAACCCGCTTTAGTTGCACGACGTTTTAACCAAGTTGCAATGTCGAGTTGAACTGGCTGATGGCGTCCACCACATGCCGTGAACCCTGTTGAATTTCCAGGATCACCTCGCCCGCTTCATTGGCCAGTTCCACGCCAAGTCCAGTACGACTCAAACTTGATTGCATGCTCGACACTGCACTCAAGGACAAGTCGTGGTTCTTGCGCACCACTTCCACAATTTCCACGGTTGCGTGGCTGGTTCGTGCCGCCAGGCTACGCACCTCGTCGGCAACCACCGCAAATCCTCGCCCATGTTCACCGGCCCGCGCAGCCTCGATAGCGGCGTTGAGTGCCAGCAGATTGGTCTGATCGGCGATACCGCGAATGGTCTGAACAATGGTGCCGATGATGTCGGACTGCTTGCTCACCGCATCGATGCTGAGGGCCGCTTCGTTGAGATCCCTGGAGATCTCTTCGATGATCTGCACGGTTTGCTGCACCACCTGCGAACCTTTCTGGGCACACGCATCGTTTTGCACCGAGGTTGAATGGGCCGACTCGGCAGCGGTCTGCAACGTGGTCATTTGCCGGGTGATGTCGCTGGCGAATTTGACCACTTTGTACAAGCGCCCCTTGGTGTCGAAGATCGGGTTGTACGAAGCTTCGAGAAAGACCATGCGACCGTGTTTGTCGACCCGTTCAAACCGACGCGAATGGAACTCGCCGCGGTTGAGCGATGCCCAGAACGCCTTATAGGCCGCCGACTCGCTCTCCGAGCGATGACAGAACAGGCTGTGGTGCTGACCTACTACTTCGTTAAGCGAATAGTGCATGGTCTGCAAGAAGTTATCGTTGGCAGTCATCACCCTGCCGTCGGGGGAGAATTCGATCACCGCCATGGCGCGGCCCAGGGCATTCACTACGCTCTGGCTTTCATGCTCTTTATTGATTCGGGCCGTGATGTCCGAGGTCACTTTGATCACGCTTCGTACTTGCCGGTCAGTTCCGATCACCGGCATATAACTGGCCTCAAGCCAGACTTCCTTACCGCTCTTGTTCAAGCGCAAGAAAGTGCCACTGTTTGATTCGCCACGACCCAGCTCACGCCAGAAGCGCTGGTAATCTTCGCTCTTGGCGTACTCCTCTTCACAGAAAATCCGGTGATGCTTGCCGCGCAGTTCCTCGATGGAATAGCCGACGGCCCTACAAAAGTTTTCGTTGGCCTCGAGGATCACACCGGTAGGGTCAAACTCGATCATGGCCATGGAGCGGCTGATTGCCGCCAACTTGGCATTGGCCTCGGTCAACGCGCAGCTAAATCGCTCTATCTCAAGCAGGTCGGACTTGTGGTGTCGATTGAACATGGTGGTATCACCTTCAGCACTGTCTTTTAACGAACGGAAGTTCCCAGTCTTTCACTGGACTTACGACAACTTTCCACAGAACAGGCAAACGCATCCTCACACGAAGGATAAGAGTCAGGTGATCAATGATGATTAATCGGAGTGTCCATAACGCAACGCTCTTATCAAGCCATCCTTTTCTTGATGCCCCGTGCAGGAGCCAACCCAACATTCACAAGTAACTCCCTCTAAGAAACACTCCTTTTCACCGCAGTGCCTTGAGTTGCACACTCTTATCGATCATTCAATTTACAACCGGGCGCAACACACTGACTCAAGCACAATCAGGCTGAGGCATCGAGACGTTCACGCTTTATAAACTAACCGGCATCAGTCGCTACGAGTGAGCATAGACAGCAACGCCACGGATGCAAGGCCATCAATATGCCATCTTTTTATCGACGGTCAGAACGCTGCGGGATGGAGCATCGCCAGCAGCGCCTGCACCGCCGCAGAGGGTTCCCTGAGCGGTGTGGCGACCAGCGCAAATTCTCGATCAACAGGCACTGCCAACGGCAATACGCGCAACCCCTTGCGATTGGCTGGCAAGGTCATTTCCGGAACCAGCGTCACCCCGACGTTTTCCCGAACCAGTGTGAACGCACTGCCCCACTCCCTAACTTCAACCCGGACATCCAGCAGCGCAAGACCTGCATCCGCTGCCAGGCTGCGGGCATTGACGCTGCATCCGCCAGTGGCCAGCACGAACGGCTGCCCGACCAACGTCTCCAACCTCAATCCGTGCTCGTGGTTTCCTCGAGCCAATGGGTGCRCCATCGGCAGCACCGCAACCCAGGTATCTCGCCCCAACATTCCAGCGTTGCGTTCAGGTGGAGGATTGAGCACCACGCCCAGATCAACCAGGCCAGCGCCAAGCAACGCTTCAACTTCGTTGTCGCTGACCTCCAGCGCCACCACCTGAATACCGGGATAAAGTTGCTTGAACTGGCGCAACAGCGGCGGCAGAAACGTTGCAAGCACCATCGGAAAACTGGCCAGGCGAATAGTGCCACGCTGAATGTCTCGCGCCGCGTCGGCGGTAGTCCGGATGGTCTCAAGGGCCTGAAGCATCACCCGCGCCTGTTCGATCACGTGCACGCCGACCGCGGTCGGCAAGGTCTGACGGTTTTCCCGGACAAACAGTTGAATACCGAGCATATCCTCAAGCAAAGCCAGCGCTTGGCTAGCCCCCGACTGAGTCATGCCGACATGCTCGGCAGCGCGTGTGATGTTGCCCGTGTCCGCGATAGCCACCAACATCCGCCAATGCATCAGGTTCATCATCGCAGTAGCTGTCCTTATGGTTGCTGTCTGAAAGATTAATTTTACGAAGTGCGCGAGCGACTATGACACTGATCAAAACCCTCACCTGGAACCCTGATCATGAAGTTGTATTTTTCGCCTCAAGCCTGTTCCCTTGCTCCGCACATTGTTCTGCGTGAACTGCAACTGCCATTCGAGCTGGTCCGCGTCGACAACCGAACGAAGAAGACCGCCGACGGTGCCGACTTTCTTGCGATCAATCCGAAAGGTTATGTCGCGGCGCTGCAACTGGATAACGGCGATGTGCTGACCGAGGGACCGGCAATCCTGCAATACCTTGCCGATCTTCGCCCGCATGCCGGTCTTGCACCGGCATGCGGTTCCTGGGAAAGAGTGCGTTTGCAGGAGGTCCTGAACTTCATTTCGAGTGAGATTCACGGCGGCCTGGGACTGCTGTTCAACGTGCAGTTTCCTGATCAGGTGAAAGCGCTCTTCAAGGAGAAACTGTTCAAGCGGTTTGCCGTGCTGACCCAGACACTGGAACAACAGGATTATCTGCTGGGCGAACGCTTCAGCATCGCTGATGCCTATCTGTTCAGCGTACTGCGGTGGACTTCCTTGTTTGATATCGACCTGAAGCAATGGCCGTCGCTGGAGCGTTTTCAGGCGCGGATTGGCTCACGGCCTGCGATAAGCGAGGCGCTGGCGGCGGAAGTGGCGCACGCCTGAAGATTGATTGCTGACAAGCCGGCGATGGCGACTTCATGGGCGCCATCACCGGTGAATGACGCGCCTACAAACTGCTGCTGACTTTCGTCGCGACCTGCGTTGGTACCCAGCCTTGCCACACCTGCGGTTGCTCGCGCAGGAAGGCTTGTGCGACTTCACGCGGTTTTTGGCGTTTTTCGCTCATCTGGCCGAGGGTCTGGTTCAGCAGATCGATCGGTAAATCGACTTTCTCGAAGAACGCCACCAGGTCCGGGTATTGGGCCTTGAACGGTGCCGAGACACCAATGGCCAGGTTGGCCGGCATCGAGCGCGTACCTTGTGGATGCGGGTTGTTGGCGTCGGCCAGGGTTTTCCAGGCCTCGGCGTTGAAGGCCGGCTCGTCGAGCTTCACCAATTTGAAACGCCCCAACAGCGGGGTCGGCGACCAGTAGTAGAAAAGTACTGGTTTGCCACGCCGAATCGACGAACTGACCTCGGCATCCAGCGCCGCCCCCGAGCCGGTACGGAAGTTGACGAAGCTCTCGGTCAACGCATAGGCCTTGAGCTTCTGGCTGTTGACGATCTCCGAGGTCCAGCCGGTCGGGCTGTTGAGGAAGCGGCCACGAGTCGGGTCTTCCGGATCCCGGAACACGTCCTTGTAGCGCGCCAGATCGGCGACCGATTTCAGCTCCGGCGCCAGCGGTTTGATCCCGCGCTCGGGGTCGCCCTTGATCACGTATTCCGGCACCCACCAGCCTTCGGTGGCGCCTTTGACGGTATCGCCCAGACCGAACACTTTACCCTCGGCCTGTGCCTTGACCCAGGCCGGACTACGCCCCGCCCACTCCTCGMCGATGACCTGAATATCATCCTTGGCCAACGCGGCTTCAAGACTGACGGTGCTGCCCGGCAGCGTGTCGGTCGGGTAGCCGTAACCTTTCTCGACGATCAAGCGCAGGATCTCGGTGATCAGGCTGCCGCTTTCCCAGGTGATGTCGCCGAAGTGGATCGGCGCGACTTTTTCCGTCGCGGAGGCCTGTGTCGCCACAAGACTGAAGAGCAATAGCGAACTGCCGAGCCAGGTTTTGATTGATCTCATGCGGACCTCAGGGTGGGGGGTGTGAGCAATGGTTGATTGGCGCTGCGCTGGCAAAGCGTATGACAGCGGGTCATGTAGACGCTGACCGAACGCTGGGAGATGCCCAGTTCGGCGGCGATTTGCGGGTAAGTCAGGCCTTCAAGCCGTGACAGCAGGAACGTCGCCCTGACCTTGCCCGGCAAGCGGTCAAGCGCCTGGTCGAGAACACTCAAGGTCTGCAACTGCTGCGTCAGGTCTTCCGGCGACGGCCCTTGGCAGGGCTGAATGTGCTGCAACTGATCGAGGTGATCACGCTCGCGGTCCCGTCGGCGCCAGAGACGATAAATTACCCGCTGAGCAACGGTGGTCAGCAAGGCGCGGGGCTGTTGGATCGACGTCAGGTTTGGCGAGTCGAGGAGCTGCGCAAAGGCCTCGGCGGCGACATCTTCGGCGCTGATGCCAGCATCGAGGTAGCCGCGCAAGCGATTGCACAACCAAACATAATGACAGCGGAACAATCCGCCCACGTATTCGCTGTGAGAAAGGTCGGTGCCGGACATGGAGGCTCCAAAAATAGGGTGGCGCTGAATGTCCGGTGGTCCGGTACAGCGATCCTAGCAAGGAGCCTTATTCTTTAATAATACTTAAAAACTATTTTTATATATCTCTTAGAAATATAAATTTTCAGTTTGCCCAGCGCTCGTTTCAACTCTCAACGCAAGCGCCCGAATCCTAGCTCTTCGGCCTCTTGCCGGTAATCAAGAAGGATCTGATAGTCACTTTCAGTGGCCGGCAACACCTCGTGGAGCCCCAGGATTTCAACCACATCAGGCAGTTCATTCAACGCCTGGTTCATCACCTCGCGGAGGTGCTCGATTTGCCCGTCCGTCAGGCTGGCGACACCGATATACGGCAAGGTCGGGCTGAACGCACTGCGCGCCACCACCCGCAATCCTTCGCCTTCCTGCGGTGCATGCCGCGCCAGATAGGCGAACGTCACGCTGTCGATGGCCGCCAGGTCCGCGCGCCCGTCACGCAGCCAGCGCAGGCTTTCACGGTGACTACCGCTGACCGCAACGCTGGAGAAAAACTGACCATTGCGTTGCAACGCAGCGATGCGGTGACGCAACAGATTCATCCCGCTGTTGGAGTCCTCGCCATTGATCACCGCTCGGCTACCCTGCAGCGCCGGCAAAGTTCGGCGCGGGTCGTCGGCCCGGGTCAGCAGCAGGCTGCAATGATTACCAGCGCTGCTGTCCGGCAGTTCATAACGCGGTCGACCGATCACCCGCACCTGTCCGCGCAACGCTGTCATCAGTGGATAGCCGCAGGTCTGGGTGAGCAGCAATTGCGGGGCCAGCCAAAGCTCCATCAACGACAAGCCTTCAGCGCTCAAGCGGGTCGCGCCGAGCCGCTCGACGATGCGCGCCAGCCACTGTTCATTGGCCTGACGTATCGGCTCGGGGGCGACGTACATCAGTAACTCTGCAAAACCTGAAATCATGCCGCTTCTCAACTGAAAGGATGCTGCGGACTGTCCACGGGACTGAGCCCGTGCCGACGCAACAGCTCACCATAACCGCGCACCAGAAACCCGCCACTGCGTGCCTGCCATTGATCACGTCGCGCGCGATAAACCTGCGGCAAATAGAACCACGGCAACCCCGGCAGATCGTGATGCACCAGGTGCAGGTTCAGGTTCAGGAACAACCAGCGCCAAGGCCAGGCAGCCTCGTTGAGCACCGTGCGCTTTTGCGATTCGCGGTGCGGACGATGTTCATAGTAGGAACGGATCGCCCCTACCGACAACGCCGGCACGCTGATCAAGAACAGGTAATGCCAGACGGGAACAACACTGTAACCCGCGATGAAGGTCAGCATCAGCACAGTCACCGTGCCATGGGTCAGCCACATCAACCAGGCCTGGCGATTGCCTTGGCGCAAGCGCTGGAGTTCTTCCCTGGCCAGCGCCAGCAAGGCCAGCGGCGCACCGACGGCGAAGCGCCCCAGCAGGGTTTTGTTCAGCCAGTGCAGGCTGCGCTCGAACACTGAACTGCCCTGCCACTGTCGTGTGCTCACGTAACGACTTTCCGGGTCGCGACCGGGTAACGTCAGGTCTTCGTCGCGGTGATGCAGAAGGTGGCTGTCGCGGTACAGGGTGTACGGGTACCAGACGGCAAAAGGTGCGTAGCCGAGGAGTTTGTTCAACGAGGTAAAGCGCGTCGGATGCCCATGCAACAGCTCATGCTGGACCGACATCCACAGCACCACGATCGGTATCAGCAGCAGCGTACTCAACCAAAGCCCGAGCCAGGCACTGGCCAGCAGTACGCCAAACCAGGCCGCGTACACGCCG
>NZ_JBFTLU010000180.1:0-8217 GCF_056396605.1 Pseudomonas sp. 05T35 | reverse complement strand
CAGTTAACGCGGGTAATCACCAGGTTGGCGTCGGTGTTGAGGTTCAAACGATCCGAACGGTATTCCAGAGTGATCATGTCGTTTGGCCTGAGGACTCGTGCAGTCTGCGACCCGGAACGCGTGCGGGCCTGTTCCAGCAACTCTGGCGAAGCCTTTTTGCCAATGACGAATTCGGCAGCCTTTGCCTCACAACGACCGTTACCGGCCCCGGCTACCACAGGGTCTTTTGCCGACTCGGAGGTACTGCTGCAACCCGCCAACATGACGGCGGCCAGCAAAGTACCCAATGACGCGAGCTTCCAAGGCATGACGCCTCCTTTTCAATAGTTGAACTGCATTCGTGCGACAGTCGTTTGGGCATTTGGTTTCATGGTCAACGCCATGCCCCGCCTTCAAAGCCGTCAAACACGCAAGTTTGCCTGAGCCATCACCTGCTGTTCAGTGCGCAATCGTGACTGAATATGAGCAGGCTCAGTAGATATCGATGTAATCAAAGGGTGGCTTCGGCCAGTTCTGCTTCAATGCGTTGAATATCTGCATGACCCAGACCTCATCACTGGCGGCAACCATGCCTACATACCCTGAGCCCTTGGCCCACGTCTCAAGGCGAAACAGCAGCCCGTCGATATCCGTTCCGCCAACAACACCGGACGAAATGTAGGCAATCCCCGACTTGGTGACCCGCAACTGTGTGTGTGTATCGTCGCTGGCAGATGCCAGCAGCTGGCGCACTGCCTCTAGCGTCAAGCCGTCCGGGGTATTCAAATCGATCTGCACAGCACTGTCCTTGAAATCTACAAAGCCCAAGTGTCGCATAGCCCTCCGCTCATGCCTAAGTCGGAGTGCCAAAAGCTGCGCAAGGTGGTTAACTCAATAGACAGACTTCCCGACCTCGCGAGACACTCATGACCACCGTGACCATCGACGCCGACATCAAAGTCAGCTGGCCCCAAGGCCATAGCTCTTACAGCCCCAGCACCCCGGAAGAGCTGGCAATCATTGGCATAGACCTGCTGGTCAAGGACCTGGGCACGAAAGCCGCTCAACAGTTCATCGAACAGGTATTCGAGAAGTACCCCATCGACGACATGGGCGCCGCCCACACGTAAAGGGAGTAAACCCCCACAGGCTGGCACCTGTGGGGTATGGCTTACTTGAGACGGGCGAGACGCGCCGTCAGCAAGTCAAAGAAGCCCTGGGCGTCGCCGCTCGCAACCCAGAACGCGTTCTTCGGGGCTTTCAGGCCGTCGTACCAGTCAACGACGGTCTGGCCAAAGGTCGGCCCTTCGCGACTGTCGACCACCACGTTCACCGTACGACCGGTGAACAGTTCCGGCTTGAGCAGGTACGCGATCACCGTGGCGTCATGCACCGGACCACCTGGAATACCGTAGTGTTCCATGTCACCTTTGACGTATTCATTGAGAATATCGCCCACCAGCTTGCTGGCGTTGTTGTTCAGCGCGGCAATCTGCTTCAGGCGAGCGTCACTGGTCAGAATCTTGTGGGTGACGTCCAGCGGCAGATAGGTCAGCTTGACACCGCTCCTGAGGACCACTTCAGCTGCATGCGGATCAGCGAACAGATTGAACTCGGCCACCGGGGTAATGTTGCCGCCGTTGAAGTGCGCGCCGCCCATGATCACCACTTCCTTGATGCCTTGGGTGATTTCCGGATCCTGAATCAGCGCCAATGCCAGGTTGGTCTGCGGCCCGAGCATTGCGATAGTGATGCTGTGAGGCTTGGCCGCGCGCAACGTGTCGATCAGGTAACTGACTGCATCGCCTTTGGCCAGACCTTTCTTCGGCTCATGCACCGTGACACCCGAAAGGCCTTCCTTGCCGTGAATGTTCTCGGCGTAGATTGGTGTGCGCATCAGCGGTTTCGGTGCCCCCGCATACACCGGCACTTCTTCGCGCCCTGCCCACTCGCGGGCCAGCCGCGCATTACGCGAAGTCTTGTCCAGGCGCACATTACCGGCAACGGTGGTCAGTGCACGAATGTTCAGCTCTTCGGGCGACGCCAGGGCAAACAGCAGCGCCACCACGTCGTCGGCACCTGGATCGGTGTCGATGATCAGATCAATCTTTTCCGCCGCGTAGGCGCCTGTAGCGGTGAGCAAGGACAAAAGCAGCAGACTCCGGATCAGGTGATGCAGTCGTTGAGCATAGCGGTACATAGCGCACTCCTTGTGCGTGGATAAATCGAATCGGGATATGGCGGACTAGAAAGTCACCCCTGCGATCAGCACGATGTTGCAGTACGGCTGACATTCGCCCGTACGAACAATCGCCCGCGCCTGTCGGCTAAGGACTTTAAATTCTTCATGACTCAGCAACCGCCGCTGGCCTATCGCGGCATTGGCCGTCAGCTCGTCGATCGCCTGCAGCGCCTGCGGCTGCTTGAGCAGGATTTCTTCGGCCAGCACATGGCTTTCCACCTGCATTTCACTGAGTACGACGCGCAAGGTACTGACGAAGTCCGGAATGCCCTGGGTCAACGCCAGGTCGATCAACTCAACGCCGGGCGGCACCGGCAGACCGGCATCGCCAATCACCAGCATGTCGCCATGACCCAGAGAGGCAATCAGCCTCGACAATGCGATATTGAGCAGGGGTGTTTTTTTCATGATGCTTTGAAGGCCTGTACGTCTGACAAGGAAGGAATCGAAGGTTGCGCACCGGCCCGAGTCACCGATAAAGCGGCGGCGACCTGACCGAAACGAATGGCCTCGACTTCGCTTTTGCCAGAGGCCAGGGCCGCGGCAAAACCGCCAACAAAGGTGTCACCAGCCGCCGTGGTGTCGACCGCCTTGACCTTGGGCGCCGGAAAGTGTTCGCAGCTCTGCCCGTTGGCAAACAATGAACCCTGAGCCCCTAATGTAATGATCACCTTGCCGGCACCGGCGGCGATCAATCRGCTCGCGGCCAGCTCGGCGCTCTCCAGGGAATCCACCGGCAAACCACTCAGGGCCGAAGCTTCGCTTTCATTGGGGATCAGATAATCGATTGACGAATACCAGTCGGCMGGCAATGGGCTCGTTGCCGGTGCCGGATTCAGGATCACCGTCTTGCCCAGCTCACGACCGCGCTTGAGAACATAACCAACCGTGTGCATCGGCACTTCCAGCTGACAGATGATCACGTCGGCCGCCGCGAGCACCGCATCGAACCCCGCGACCATGCCAGGTGTCAGCTGACCGTTGGCCCCCGCAACGATGACAATCGCATTCTGGCTGTTGTCATCGACCACGATCAGCGCCACGCCGCTGGAACCTTCGACCGAGGTCAGCGCCTGACAATCGATCTGCTCGGCCAGAAGCGCTGCACGCAACTGCTCGCCATAAGCATCGTCACCCACGCAGCCGATCATCGATACCTGCGCACCCAGCCGGGCGGACGCGACCGCCTGATTAGCGCCCTTGCCGCCCGACACGGTGGCAAAGGACTCACCATGCAGCGTTTCTCCGGCATGCGGCAACCGCTGGGCGCGGGTTACCAGGTCCATGTTCAGACTGCCTACAACCACTACTTTTGCTGGCATACATCCCTACTCATCAATTCGCTTCAGCGGTATTGGTCGAATACGCCGGCCAGCGGCGCGGTCGACTCTCGCATGACAATGCTGGGCTTCACGATCCGCCGATCGGTCTCCAGTTCAGGTGTCGCGATCCGTTGCAACAGCACCTCTGCAGCCATTTCGCCAAGCTGCAGGATCGACTGGCCAACGGTGGTCAGCGCCGGATAGACATAACGACTCATCTGGATATCGTCGAAACCGATGACCGAAAGTTCGCTCGGTACCCGGATATTGCGCTCGGCGGCGGCCCGCAGTACGCCGATACCAATCATGTCGTTGCCGGCAAAAATTGCGCTCGGCGGGTTCTTTTCCAGCAATATTGCCGCCGCGTTGTAACCGCCGGTGCTGGTGAAATCGCTTTCGAGCACCCATTCTTTCGGCACTTCGACGCCYGCCTCTTTCAASGCCCGGCARTAACCKGCCARACGCATCTGCGCCACGCTGGTATGTGCCGGACCGCCAATAGTGGCGATGTCGCGATGGCCCAGTTCGAGCAAATGCCGGGTCGCAAGATAAGCACCGTATTCATGATCGATGCGCACCATGTCCGCATCGAGCCCCTCCAACCCACGGTCGACGATCACCATCGGCGTACGAACGCCCGCCAGCCCTTGCGCCAACCCGCTATCACCACCGGCGGACGCGACAATCAGCCCGTCGATGCGTTTTTCCAGCAGCACGCGCAGGTAACTGCGCTGCTTGTCCGGGTTGTCATCGGAGTTGCAGAGAATCACGCAATAGCCGTTACGCTCGCAGTAATCCTCGATACCACGGGCCAACTCCGCGAAGTACGGGTTGAGGCTGTTGGGCACCAGCAGACCGATGGTCGCAGTGGTTTTCGCTTTCAGCGAGCGCGCCACGGCACTGGGCACGTAGTCCAGGCTTTTGATCGCAGCCTCGACCTTGAGCCGAACCTCTTCACTGACCGGCCGGGTCTTGTTTACCACGTGGGAAACCGTGGTGTAGGAAATCCCCGCGAGCGCTGCTACATCCTTGATCGTTGCCATGATTCAGCTCCGTCGACTTGCACGGTGGCTGCGGTAGGTGTCCAGCACTACCGCGACCACGATCACCGCGCCGGTGATGATACGTTTGGTCGGCTCGGTCGCGCCGATTTGCGCCAACCCGGCAGCCAGTACAGAAATGATCAGGACGCCGAAGAAGGTGCTGATCACCGAACCACGACCGCCCATCAGGCTGGTGCCACCGATCACCACGGCAGCGATGACTTGCAGCTCCAGGCCGGAACCGGCATTCGGGTCCGCCGCTTCCAGACGCGAGATCTGGAACAGTGCGGCAATACCCGCCAGCAACCCCATCAGGCTGAATACCAGGATCTTGTAGGGTTTGGGGTTGATACCCGCCAGACGCACAGCTTCCTCGTTGGTACCGATACCGATCAGGTAGCGACCGAACACGGTACGGGTCAACACTGCCTGGGCGATGAAGATAACCAGCAACGCGATAATGAATGAAGGTGAAATACCTAAGGCAATCGGATTGGACAGCCAGGCAAAGGCATCACCGATATAGGCCGTGCGCGAGCCGGTCATCTGATAGGCAACGCCGCGAGCCATCTCCAGCACACCCAGTGAAACAATGAACGACGGAATGCGCCAGGCCACGGTGATCGAACCGGTGATGGTCCCGGCCGCTGCGGCAGCGGCCATGCCCAGCAGCGCTGCCGGCAAGACACTCCAGCCCCAGCCGAGGATTGCCACGCTGACGGTCGAGCCCGCCAAGGCCAGTACCGAACCCACCGATAGGTCGATGCCGCCGATGATCAACACGAACGTCATACCGACTGCCAGCACCATCAGGTCCGGGATCTGGTTGGCCAGCGTGCTGAAGGTGTCATAAGAGAGGAAATGGCTGCTCAAGACCGAGAACAGCGCAATCATCGCCAGCAAGGCACCGGCCAGGCCCAGGTAGGTACCGAGGCCGTAAAAATTGCCACTACGCTTGCCAGCAGACGCTACAGGTTTGCCAGCAGACATTGCAGTTTTCATGGGAGATCCCTAGGCGCCGCTTCATGGAGCAACGCATCACGTTTTTGGTAGCCGGCAAAAGCGGCGGCAAGCAAATCATCCTGAGTCCAGTTGTCGCGCTCGAAGGTGTCGATCAAGCGTCCGGCCGACAACACGCCAATACGGTCGCAGATCAACATCAGCTCGCGCAGATCGCTGGAAACCACTACCAGCGCCTTGCCTTGACGCGTCAACTCGCCGAGCAATGCGTAAATATCGAACTTGGCACCGACATCGATGCCGCGAGTCGGCTCATCGAACAGCAGCACCGAACACTCACGTTCAAGCCAGCGACCGATCACCACCTTCTGTTGATTGCCACCCGATAGCTCGCTAACCAGTTGCGCAGGACTGGAACTGCGAATGCGCATGGCATCGATCTGACGCTGCGCCAGCGCCATCTCGTCACCGGGATTGACGATGCCACCACTGGAGATCACCGGCATATTGCCCAGGGCGATGTTGGCGCTGATCGACTGAGTCAGTAGCAGGCCCTCGCCTTTGCGATCTTCGGTAATCAGGGCAATACCGTGACCGACCGCATCGGCGGGCGAACGAATGCTCACCACTTTCGCCGGTGAACCAAGGGCGACCGTGCCACTGTCTGCCGCATCGGCACCGAAAATCAGCCGCAGCAGCTCCGTGCGCCCTGCCCCGATCAAACCGGATATTCCGAAAATCTCGCCGCTGCGCACCTCGAAAGACACATCGCGAACCTTGTCCGAACGGCTCAGCCCTTTGACGGTCAGGGCCGGCGCGCCGATGTGTCGTGGACCGAGATCGATGTGTTCGCCCAATTCGCGGCCGACCATCAGATTGACCAGTTGCTCGCTGTTGTAGTTGGCCATCGGCTCGACGCAGACCAGATTGCCGTCACGCAACACCGCGATGCGCTGAGCAACCCGAGCCAGCTCTTCCAGCCGATGGGAAATATAAATGATCGCCACGCCGCGGGCTTGCAGGCGGGTGATTTGCTCAAAGAGCATCTCGACTTCGCGAGCCGTCAACATCGCTGTCGGCTCATCGAGAATCAGTACATGGCAGTCGCCGATCAGGTTGCGTGCGATCTCGACCATTTGCTGATGACCGATCCCCAGCTCACCGACCAGCGTGTCCGGATCGATCGCATCGAGCCCGACCTGAGCCATCGCGGCGATTGCCGCTTTGCGCAGTTGCTTGCGACTGATCCAGCCGCCATTGCTCGGCAGGTTATCGAGAAACAGGTTTTCCGCGACAGACAAGGTCGGCAGCAGATTGAGCTCTTGCATGACCATGCGAATGCCCAGTTCTTCGGCCTGGGCTCGGCTGCCTGGGCGGTAATCGCGTCCCTGGAATTGCATCTGGCCGGTGGTCGGAGTGACCAGCCCGCCAATGATTTTCGACAGCGTGCTTTTGCCGGCACCGTTCTCGCCGGTCAATGCCAGCACTTCACCACGCATCAGCGTCAGGTCAATGCCGGTCAATACCGGTTGCGCATACGTCTTGCCGATACCGCTGACCGAAAGGACCGCGTTCGGGGCACAAACTGACATAAGAAACTCTCCATGCGCTCGCCCTTGCGAGCGAGCGCCGTTGTGTCGCCAGAATGACTACTTGGTAACCAGCTCAACCGGAGTTTCGATTACGCCGTTGGTGCCGCTATCGACCTTTTCGCCCTTGAGCATTTTCAGGGCAGTCTCGATGCCGAACACCGCCTGTTTGGCTGCAAACTGATCGGCAGTCGCCAATACGCGGCCGTCCTTGAGCATTGGTTTGATGGCATTGATGTTGTCGTAACCGACCACTTGCACCTTGCCCGCCTTGCCTGCTGCGCGCACCGCCGAAACGGCACCGACCGCCATGCTGTCGTTGCCAGCCAGCAGGGCCTTGGTTTGCGGGTACTCGCTGAGTATCGAGGCGGCCACCTTGTTGCCTTTATCGATTTCCCAGTCACCGGACTGCAACGAGACGACCTTGATCTGCGCCGCTTCCATTGCATCCTTGAAACCAGCGGTGCGAGCCTGGGCGTTGGTGGTGGTGGAAACCCCTTCGATGATGCCGACTTCGTCACCGGCCTTCAGCTGTTTGGCCAGGTACTCGCCGACCAGACGCGCGCCTTTGCGGTTATCCGGGCCTACGAACGGTACGGTCATGTTCTTGCTTTTGACGACGGCCGGGTCCAGCTGGTTGTCGATGTTGATCACGGTGATACCGGCATCAATGGCCTTCTTGATCACCGGAACCATCGCTTTGGAGTCAGCTGGCGCAATAACCAGCGCATTGACCTTGGCCAGAATCATTTGCTCGACGATGCGCGTCTGGCCAGCCGTGTCTGTTTCGTCCTTGATCCCGTTGGAGATCAGGTCGAAATCGGCAGAATGTTCTTTCTGGTAAGCCTTGGCACCATCTTCCATGGTCAGGAAGAATTCGTTGGCCAAAGACTTCATGACCAGCGCGACTTTAGGTTTTTCAGTATCGGCGAAGGCCGAAGAGAGGGGCAAAGCGGCGGATGCGGCAGCCAGCATAGCGACAGCGAGAAGACGTCCAGCGAATGGCAGCTTCATGAGTTCACTCCGATCTTATGATTATTGTGAGCAACGCTTGCACTGCATACGCTTCAAATCCGTTCACC